>NZ_CP107558.1:0-277500 GCF_026427715.1 Methylocystis sp. MJC1
GACGTCGGCCGCGCCGTGCCGTGCTACCAGGACTTTGCCGCCAAGAACGCTACGCCCGAGCGGCCGGGCGTCTCCAACGACTTCTTCAACATGCTCTATGAGGTGCTGCTCGGCGAGAAGAAAGGCCCGCGTTTCGGCTCCTTCATCGCGCTCTATGGCGTCGCGAACACACGCAAGCTGATTGCGGACGCGCTTGCCGGCGCCTTTTTGAAGTCAGCCGCCTGATGCGCGCCGCTGACGCGGATATACTCGTCATTCCCGGCTATCTCGGCTCGGAACCGGACCATTGGCAGAGCCGCTGGGAGCAGAAGCTCTCGACCGCCCGCCGGGTGCAACAGTGCGACTGGGCGACGCCGAACCGGGACGAATGGGTCGAGACGATCTCACGCGACATCCGCTCGGCCAAGAGGCCGGCAGTGCTCGTCGCCCATTCTCTGGGGGTTATTGCTGCGCTTCATGCTGCGCAGCAATTGGGTGAAAAGATTGCCGGGGCTTTCCTGGTTGCGCCGCCTTCCGAGGCGGTCCTGCGCGAGATGCCGACGGTCGACTCCGCCTTTTTGCCCATCCCGCGCGCCCGCCTGCCATTCCCGGCGATCGTGGTCGGGAGCAGCGATGATCCTTATTCCGACGCTTCTTTCGCGCAGAATCTCGCGCAGGACATCGGCGCGCGTTTCATCGACGCCGGCGCGGCCGGGCATATCAATGTCGACAGCGGCCACGGCCCCTGGCCGGAGGGATCGCTGGCCTTCGCGCATTTTGTGGCGAAACTGTAAGAGCCGTCGCATGGACCGCGAGCCTTCAGGCTCGCTCGAATTGAGAGCGCGCGGTCCAATGAAACCCGAGAACACTCCCGGCGTTAGCCCTGCATGTCCGAATTCGTCACCCTCGCGGCGCTCGCCGGCGAGGAAGAAATCTGCACGCGCTGCCCGCTCTATCGCAACGCGACGCAAGCCGTGCCCGGCGAGGGGCCGCGCGGCGCGCGGGTGATGCTCGTTGGCGAGCAGCCGGGCGACGTGGAGGACCTCTCGGGTCGTCCCTTTGTCGGCCCGGCCGGACGTCTCCTCGACAAGGCGCTCGCCAAGGTCCATCTGCCCCGCGAGGAATGCTTCGTCACCAATGCGGTGAAACATTTCAAATTCGAGCCGCGCGGCAAGCGCCGCCTGCACAAGAAGCCGGACGCCGGCGAAATCGACGCCTGCCGCTGGTGGCTGGAGCAGGAGCGGGCGCTCGTCCGGCCCGGACTCATCGTGGCGATGGGCGTCACGGCGATAAGAGGGGTGCTCGGCCGTTCCGAACCCGTCTCGCGGCTGCGCGGGCGCCTGATCGAGCTCGACGAAAAGGCCAAATTCCTCGCCACCATCCACCCGTCCTTTCTGCTGCGGCTTCAGGAAGAAGACGATAAGCGCAGGGAGTGGACCCGCTTTCTCGGCGATCTGGAGATCGCCGCGGAATGGACGCGGGCGGGTGATGGATTGGTTTCGAATGGATAGACGCCTCACGCTTTTCTGCGCAGTCCTCCTTCTTTCAGCGCCCGCGCGCGCGGAGCTTGTGACATTCGAAGAGTCGGGCTCGGACGTCCATGCGACGCTGAAAATCGAGGGCAAGGACTACCGCCTCGACGCCAAAATGTTGCGCACAAAAGCGGCGGCGCCGGCGGGCGCCTTGCTGGTCGATGCTGCGCAAAATGAGGATCTCGCAGCAACGGCGCTGGGGCGCGGGATGAATGTCTTTGCGCTGGATCTCGGCAAGCTGCCGGCGCCGGCGCGCGCCCAGGCGTTGCGCGATCTGCTGCCGCGTCTGCGTGAAACAACCAGCGCCAAGAGGGTTCTCGCGCGCGGCGCCGGCGAGGCGGGCGCGACGCTCGCCGAGGCGGGGGCGCTGTTTGACGGCCTGTTGCTGCAGGACGCCCGCGCGGCAAACGGACCGCGCGGCATCGAGATTTGGGGGAGCGACGCCTATTGGCGCGCCTCCCCGCCACTGCCGGGATCGGATGACGCCAACCGCCGCCGCTTCTTTATTGCCGGAACGACGACAGGCGCGGGCGCCAATTGCGTCGGCCCGCTCAATACGCGCTCGCAAGCGCCAGCGCTGCGGGCGCTGCTCGTCGTGCTGGACGATTGGACCAAAGGCGTGAAACCGCCGGCCTCCCGCGCTCCGGTCGCGGCCGATCTCGTCGACGCCCGCGAGCTCGTCTGGCCGAAAATCCCCGCACTGCCGGCGCCGCCCTCAGGGGAGCGGCTGGTTCCCAAAATTGACGCCGACGGCAATGAGACGGCGGGCCTGCGCCTGCCCGATCAGGCGCTGCCAATCGCGACTTTTACCGGATTTGGCGCGCAAAAAGACAAAGCCGGCCCCGGCTGCGCGGCGGGCGCGGCCCTGCCTTTTCCCTCGACCAAGACGGACCGGGAAAAGACCGGCGATCCTCGTCCCGCGCTCGTCGAGCGCTACGGCTCGCGCGCCTATTTCGTCGCGACCATGCGGGTCGTCGCCGACAAGCTCGTCAAGGAGCGATTGCTTCTGAAGGAGGATGCCGACGCTTATGTCGCGGTCGCGAAAACCGCGCCGTTTTAAAGCGATGGTTGCGTCCTCTTGGAGAGCCAGTTGACCACGTCGCTTGCACTTTGATCCGGCGGGAACACCGGGTAGAAAACTTGTTCCACCGCGCCATCGTTGATCACCAGCGTGAATCGCTTCAACAGCGTCATGCCGCCGGCCTCGAAGGTCGGGAGATTCATCGCGCGCACCAGTTTCAAGGGCTGGTCCGACAAGATGGCAAACGGCAGGTGCAGCCGCTCCGCCGCTTCGCGTTGGTCGTCAGGAGGCTGGGTCGAGAGACCGAACAGGTGATCAACGCCGAGAGCTTTCAGTTCCGCGAAATGGTCGCGGAAAGAACAGGATTGTGGCGTGCACCCGCGCGCGCCCGGAATCATGTCCCATCCATCGGGGGGCTCAATGCCGGGCTTCCCCGTCATGGGATACGCATAGACAACGACCCGCCCGGGTAGCGCAGACAGATCGACTGTCGCGCCATTGGTGGCCTGAAGGGGCACGGAGGCCATGCGGGCGCCCGCGAGGCGGCGCGTCGCGCCATCGTCAACTGGAGCCGGAATTGTCGTCCAATCCGGGGCTGCAAAAGGGGTTTGCATAATCGACTTTCCCGGCTCCGCCGAAAGGCTATTTTGCGGCAAGCCTCACGGCTGCGCCACGCTCGCGCCGCTCTGCAGCGTTTCGCCGGCCTGTTCGCCCACGGCCTGCAGCCGGTCGGCGAAATTCTCTCGCGTGCGTGGATCGACGATGGCGAAGGGCGCCGCCACGGCGGCCCCGGCCGCTACGCCCACCGTCGAGGCCGCGCCGGCGGCGACCAAGCCGAGCCTGTCGCCGACGCCTGCGCCGCCTTCGCTCAGCGGCTGGCCGGTAGCGAGCCGCGCGCCAATGGCGCGGACCACGCCGGGCGCTTCGGCGAATTTCGAGTGGCCCAGCTTGTCTCCGCCACCCGAAGCAACCTCGGTCAAGTCGATGACCTGGATGCGGTCTCGCTCGAAAACGTCGCGATAGGGTTCGGCATTGGGATTGACGGCGCCGACTCTCGGCTTGTCGCCCCACACGCGGCGCGACACCGCCAGCGCCTCGTCGTCGCGCGAGACAAAAAGCGTGAAGATCGACGGCCTGGCGTCCATCGTCGCAATCTGCCGTTTGAACACGTCGAAATCGACATCCGGCGAGGCGAGCATGACGTTCTTGATCTTGCCGGGCAGGCCGCGATTACGGATCGCCATCTGGCGCAAGGCTTCGAGCGTCACCCAATTGCCCATGGAATGGGCGAGGACGGAAATTTCCCCGACATTGGGGTCGCGCGCCAGCGCCTGCAGGACGTTCTCCAGCGCGTCGCGCGAATAGCTCGCGCTCTCGTGATCATAGCCATATTGCAGCAGCTTGCCGCGCGACGGCCAGGTGAAGAGCACCGGCGCGACCGGCGCATCGGAATCGTGCACGATCTGCGCGAAGCGATAGACCGCGTCGGAAAAGTGCGTGTTGTAGCCATGCACGAAGAGCAGGACCTGCCGCTTCGGCGTTTGGGCGAGCCGCTTGTTCAGATCGGCGATCGCCGCCGGCAGGTTGAGAATCTCGGCGTCGACCGTCGTGAAGGCGCGCATCGGATCGGGCGGCGCGCTTTCGGGCCATTGCACCTCGCCGACCGTCCGATAGGCGTCGGGCGGGATCGAGATGGTCATCGCGGCGAAAGAAAGCCCGGCCCCCCTCTCGCCGGAGAACATCTCGCCGGGGTCTTTGAGGTCGGGCGCGCGGGTCGTCGCCACCAGCATGTTGACGGCGCTCGTGCCGGGCGCGCGCTGGTGGGTGGGGAGGAGAACGCCTTCCTGCCGCCCCGCGCAGGCCGTGAGGCCGAGCATCAGAAGGGCGGCCGGGGCGCGCATGAACCTTATGGAAAATCGCATCCAAAAGCGCCGAGGAAAGAGGAAAGATCCCGAAGGAGGCTGGAGCAAAAGCGTGTGAGATTTATGGCCGCAATTTGACGGGTGCGTCAACGCACATCGTTGCCGGTGGGCTTCACTCAAGAATGCATCGCCCGTTCTTAAAAAACGGGCGTCGGAAGCAGGGGCTGACGCCAAGGGGCTTCCGATCGGCGGGAGGAAATCTTTCCCCAGCGCTTCCTCCCGCCGAACCTTTTTTTCGCGTCAACGGTTTCCGCTTGAATAGCTCGAGGTAATGCACCCCCGTCATTGCGAGGAGCGAAGCGACGAAGCAATCCAGAGCCGTGATGTGGCTCTGGATTGCTTCGCTTCGCTCGCAATGACGGGAATCGAGAGCTAGGAGAACGCTGGTTTTGCTCTGGATCCCCGATCGCTCGCTTCGCGAGCGTCGGGAATGACAACGACCCAGTTGAGCGGAATCAGGATCAGTCGTTGGGCGCGAGCATCTTTTCCGGTCGCACGATCTCATCGAACTCGGCCACGGTCACCTTGCCCGAGGCGAGCGCCTCCTCCTTCAGGCTGGTGCCGTTCTTGTGGGCGGCGCGCGCGATCTTGGAGGCCGCGTCATAGCCGATCTTCGGCGCGAGCGCGGTGACGAGCATCAGCGAACGATCGAGGAAGCGTTTGATATTGGCTTCATCCGCCTCGACGCCGTCGAGGCAGCGGGTGATGAAGCTGTCGATGCCGGACGCCATCAGGTCGACGGATTCGAGTAGCGCAAAAGCGATGACGGGCTTCATTACGTTGAGCTCGAGATGGCCCTGCGACGCCCCGAAGGTGATCGTCTGATGGTTGCCGAAGACGCGGGCGCAGACCATGGTGATGGCCTCGACCTGCGTCGGATTGACCTTACCCGGCATGATCGACGACCCCGGCTCGTTCTCGGGGAGCTTCAGCTCCGCGAGGCCTGCGCGCGGGCCTGCGCCCATCAGGCGGATGTCGCAGGCGATCTTATAGAGGCCCGCGGCGAGGGCGTTGATCGCGCCATGGGCGAAAGCCTCGGCGTCATGGGCGGCGAGCGCCTCGAATTTATTGGGCGCGGTGACGAAGGGCAGGCCGGTCTGCTGCGCAATGTGCGCGGCCACTTCCTCGGCGAAACCCTTGGCCGTGTTGACGCCGGTGCCGACCGCCGTGCCGCCCTGGGCGAGCGCGAAGAGATCGGGAAGCGTGGCGCGGATGCGCGCCGCGCCATATTTCGCCTGGGCCGCGTAGCCCGAAAATTCCTGGCCGAGCGTGACTGGCGTCGCGTCCTGCAGATGGGTCCGGCCGATCTTCACGAGATGCGCGAATTGCGAGGATTTGCGCTCCAGCGCCGCATGAAGGCGTTCGACGGCCGGCAGAAGCTTGCCATTGATGGCGAGCGCGGCGGCGATGTGGATGGCAGTGGGGAAGCTGTCGTTCGAGGACTGACCGCAGTTGACGTGATCGTTGGGATGCACGGGCGCCTTGGAGCCGCGCGGCGCGCCGAGCTGCTCATTGGCCCGGTTCGCGATCACCTCATTGACGTTCATATTCGATTGCGTGCCGGAGCCCGTCTGCCAGACGACCAGCGGGAAGTGATCATCGAATTTACCATCGATGACCTCCTGCGCGGCCTCCGTGATCACCTTGGCGATTTCGGGCTTGATGAGCCCCTTGGCGGCGTTGACCTGCGCGGCGGCCAGCTTCACGCGCGCGAGCGCATGGACGACCTCTATCGGCATGCGTTGGCCGCCGATGGGAAAATTCTCCCGCGAACGCTGCGTCTGCGCGCCCCACAGGGCCCAGGACGGCACGGCGATATCACCAAAGGAATCGCGTTCAATGCGGTTGTCTGCAGTCATCGGTCTCGCTCGAGAAGCTGGTCATGACCACGCTTGGGGGCGCGGGCCAGCGCTCCCTATGCGGCATTTCGCGTGGCTGTTCAATCGCGGCCGGCTGGCGTGAGCGCGGCGGCGCGCGGTTGCGCGACCTCGCGCCCGGAATTGGGAAGCGACATGAGGTCGGCAAGTCGATTTCGGGCGCGATTGACCCGGCTCTTCATGGTGCCAGGGGCGCAGCCGCAGATTTCAGCGGCTTCCTCATAGGACATGCCCTGGGCCGCGACGAGGATCAGCGCCTCGCGTTGGTCGAGGGGCAGCTTCTGTAAAGCTTCCCGAAAATCCAGGAAATCCATATGGGCGTTTTGCGATTCCGGCGAAACCAGGCGAGCGGCCATCTCCCCGTCCGGGTCAGGCGCCTCGCGGCGGCGGCGACGGTGTTCGCTGTAGTAGATGTTGCGCAGAATCGTGAAGAGCCAGGCAGTGAGATTTGTGCCCTCGGCGAAGGAATCGAGGCTCCCCCATGCTTTGACGAGGGTCTCTTGCACGAGATCATCGGCCCGGTCGGAGCTTCCCGAGATGGAAATAGCAAAAGCGCGCAGGCTGGGGATTGCCGCGATCAGGTCGTTCTTGAGATTTTGTCCGTCGGTGGAGCCTTGTCCTTCGGCGCTCACTCTCTCTCCCCGGGCGCGCTGTTCGACAGGCCCGAGGATACCACATTCTTTTCCAGCTGGTTCAGCAGATTCAGAAATCGTTCCGGAACAGGCTGGGCGACGAGGTCGTCATAGAGATTTCGGAGCTCTTTGCCGATGGCGTCCCCAAAATCGACATGATGTGCGCTTCTTGTTACTTTGGCGGAACAAAGGGTTACACCATTTTTACCGAGCACGCCGGCCTCGTTTTCGCGTCGGGAGCCGGCGTCCGTCGGGAGGCCTCCTGCAAAAACGGCCATGCTTGGTTGCAATGCTCCCGAAGAATGTCGCGTCTCGCCGCGGGGCTGATCCTGTCCATACTGCACACGCGCAACAACATTCTCCGGATTGTTTTTCGCCATGGAGCCCCCGACCTGCAAACTCATGATTTTCTGTGGCGGACCGATTTCGTCGCGCGGTATAGTGCGATGCACGGATAGCAAAACGCCGCGCTCAGGGATTGGTTCCTTAAATTGTGCGGATTGTTTTGACGCAGGTCTCATGCTTTCGCTTCCTTTCCGTTCAGCAGCCGCCTCCGGAGTGGCGTCACATGTCTGTTTCTCAAGAGATTTCAGGCCACCTTCCCTATATGCGCCGCTTTGCTCGGGCCCTTGTGGGCAGCCGTGAGAGCGGCGACGCTTATGTTATCGCCACCCTCGAGGCTGTCGTCGCGGAGCCGCGACGCCTACATGACAGCCAGGATCTAAGGGTCTCCCTTTACAAGCTTTTCCTCGACATCTGGTCCGCTGCGCCCATCGCCGTTCATTCCGGGGCGGGCGATGCGCTCGAAGACGCGGGCGCGCGCAACAATCTCGACGCGATTTCGCTCAGACCACGCATCGCCTTCCTGTTGAACGCCCTGGAAGGCTTCGATCTCGAACAGGTCGGCGAAACGCTTGACGTCTCCGAGCGGGAGGCCGCGGAGCTTATCAACGCGGCGAACGCCGAAATTGCCGGCCAGATCGCAACGGACGTCCTTATCATCGAAGACGAGCCGCTGATCGCCCATGATCTGCGCAGCATTGTGGAGGAACTGGGGCATAGCGTTGTCGGAATCGCGCGCACCCGCCGGGAGGCGATCTCGACGACCGAGATCCAGAAGCCCGGCTTGATCCTCGCTGACATTCAACTCGCCGACGGCAGCTCCGGGCTAGATGCCGTGAATGAGATTTTGGGGTCGCTTTCGACTCCGGTCGTCTTCGTGACTGCCTATCCGGAGCGGTTTCTGACGGGAGCTCCGCCGGAGCCTGCCTTTTTGGTCACCAAGCCTTTCAGCGTCGATAGCCTTAAGGTCGTTATAAGCCAGGCGCTTTTCTTCAACCGTAGGTCGCACAGGAAAGCCGTCTGACCGATAGGCCAGAATCGCGTTAAATAGCGTTTTAAGTACAATTACCAAGGGGTTTTTCGCACGTCGCAAGCTTGGCTACGTATATTCCACGATTGCAGAAACCTTGGCCAATTAGGCAAGTTATACGCGTGGCGCTGGGGGCAAGAGAGGCGACCATGCAGGAAGTGCAAATGAAAAAATCCAATCGAGGTTTTGCGTCGATGGATCCTGAGAAGCAGCGGGCGATTGCGCGTAAGGGCGGCCAGAGCGTCCCGGACGAAAAGCGCAGCTTCTCTCAGAATCCGGAACTGGCGGCGCGCGCTGGTCGCAAGGGCGGGCAGAGCGTCAATCCGTCGAAGCGCAGTTTCTCGCGCGATCATACGCTCGCGTCGGAAGCTGGCCGTAAGGGCGGTCACGCCTCGCACGGCGGCGGACAGCCGAAGCAGCAGCGGGCGTCTATCTAAGACACACGCAAAATAGCGTTACGCGGCGTAGGGCTTGGAACGCTGCGAGATTAAAGAGTAGAGCGCGTCATGGTCTCGCGTGGCGCGGATGGTTGCGACCAGGCCAGGGTCGCGAAGCATCCGCGCCGCGCAGGCGAGAGCTTTGAGGTGATCGGCGCCGGAGGTCTCGGGCGCGATCAGGAGAAACACCAGATCGACCGGGGAGCCGTCGAGCGCCTCGAACTCCACCGGTCGCTCCAACCTGGCGAAAATCCCAAAAATCGACTTTACCTTCGCGAGCTTGCCATGCGGTATGGCGATGCCCTCGCCGATGCCCGTGGAGCCAAGACGCTCGCGATGCAGCAGGGCGTCGAAGATCTCGCGCGCCGGCAGTCCGGAGAGCCTTGCCGCCCGCTCGCTCAGCTCCTGAAGCAACTGCTTTTTCGTCGTCGCCTTCAAATTGGCGATGACTGCTTCCGGCGAGACAAGATCCGTAAGCCGCATGCGACGCCCTATCCGTTCAAGCGTTGGAGAACCGCCTTCACCTGGCAATAGCGCCGGGAAGGAATCGCAAGATACATGCCGGGGAAGCCACGATTATGTCTTCTATGCCTTCGCGGCGGCGTTTCTCTGTTCCTCGGAACGCGCTTTCTGTGCTCGACTATTCGCCGCCCGGGGTGTCGATCCATCCGATATTGTTGTCGGCCCGCCGATAGACAATATTCACGCGGCCAGTATTTGCATGGCGGAAGATCATGACCGGCGCGCCCGAAAGGTCGAGGTCGAGAACGGCCGCCGACACCGACAGGCGACGCAATTTGGTTGTGGTTTCGGCGACCACGGCGGGGCTGAATTCGACGGGCGCCTCGGCTTCCTGATCAGGCGCCTCGAGCACTTGATAAGGCACGATTTCCGGCGTCTCAGGGGCCTGACCATGGCCTTTCAGCCGCTCCTTGTAGCGGCGCAAGCGCTTCTCCAGCCGGTCGGCCGCCTGATCGAATGTGGCGTAGGGCTCCTGCCCGCGCCCGTCGGTCTGAAGGACGATTCCCGAGGTCAGATGGAGGGCGCAATCCGCGCGATAGCCGGAGCCTTCAGGCGCGATCGTGACATGGCCGCTGACGCCGCCGTCGAAATATTTCGACGTCGTCTGCTCAAGACGCTGTGCAATATGGGTCCGCAGCGACTCGCCGATGTTGATGTTTTTGCCTGAAACTCTCAGGGACATGTCGTTTCGCCCTTTCCGGAACGCGGTCAGACCTCGGACGAGGCCGAGACGCCTCGCCGCCGCTAACCGCCAATTACGGATTTCTTACCACTCTTCCGAGACCCAGACGCCTCAAACGGGCTCATGGTTCAGACCGTATTTCCGCGCAACACGACGGAATTTCGCGCAGCGTTAGAAGCGTATGGCTGCGAAGTCAATGGGCGCCGCAAAATGAGGCGGCGGCGCCCGCTCTATTCACAATTCAATGAACTTGCTCGCGCGCCAGAGCCATTTTCGCCCGACGACGATCAACCGACGAGGGAATACGCAGGCTGTCGCGATATTTAGCGACGGTGCGGCGCGCGATATCGATGTCGATGGCCTTCAGCTTTGCGACGATGGCGTCGTCGGAGAGCACGTCATTCGCCGTTTCCCTGTCGATCATCTGCTTGATGCGGAAGCGCACAGACTCGGCCGAATGGGCCTCGGCCCCGCTCGTTGTCGCGATGGAGGCGGAGAAGAAATATTTGAGTTCGAAGATGCCACGTGGCGTCATCATGTATTTGTTCGAGGTGACGCGGGAGACGGTGGATTCGTGCATGCCGATCGCGTCGGCGATGGTGCGCAGATTGAGCGGCCGCAGATGTTCGACGCCTTTGGCGAGAAAGGCGTCTTGCAGCCGCACGATCTCGGAGGCGACCTTCAGAATGGTCCGGCTGCGCTGCTCCAGGCTTTTCGTCAGCCAGTTGGCGTTCTGCAGGCAGGTCGAGATGAAAGTTTTATCGCCGTCACGCGCCCCGGCGCTCACCTTCGCCGCATAACTGTGATTGACGAGCACCCTCGGCAGCGCGTCGGAATTCAGCTCCACATGCCATGAGCCATCGGGGGCCGCGCGCACGATGACGTCGGCGACGAGCGGCTGGATCGGCGAATCGCCGAAGGCGCGACCGGGCTTGGGGTCGAGGCTGCGCAACTCGGCGGCCATATCGGCGATGTCTTCTCCGTCGACGCCGCAGAGCTTGGCGAGCTGGGCGAAATCGCGCTTGGCGACGAGCGGCAGATTAGCGACGAAAATCTGCATCGCCGGATCGTAGCGGTCACGCTCCTGGAGTTGAATCGCCAGGCATTCCGCGAGGTCGCGGGCTCCCACGCCCGAAGGCTCGAAACTCTGGATCAGGACGAGGACCGCCTCGGCTTCAACGGGGTCCGCGCCGAGCCTCTCGGCAATGTCCTCGACGCTTTCGCGCAGATAGCCGGTCTCGTCGATTCCGTCGATGATCGTCTGGCCGATCATCCGCCGGCGGGCGTCTGGGCAAGCGAGCGCGAGCTGGTCCGCGAGATGCTCGTGCAGGCTGGGGCGAGAAGCGACATATGCTTCAAGATTTGGCGCCTCCCCATCGTCGCCCCCGCCGCCGCCGGCGGAGCCGTTCCAGGAGGTCGCCGAAAGGCCCGCGCCCTCCAATGCCTCGCGCGGCGCCTGGGTCGTCACAGCGGGGCCCTCGGGGTCGAAAGCATTGCTCAAATCCGCGCCGAGATCGGAGGAAAGCGTCGCGGAATCGACCGCCAGCGAATCGCGCGCCCAATCGCCTTCGTGAGGCTCCGCGTCGAAACGATCCGCTTCGCCCTGGGCTTCGGCCGGAAAATCGTTGGAGAGACCCGCCTCGCGCTCCCCGGCGGCTCCGTCGGCGTAATCGCCTTCTTGCGCCTCGAGCAGTGGGTTGCGCTCGAGTTCGTCATGCAGAAAGGCGGAAAGCTCTAGATTGGAAAATTGCAGCAGCTTGATCGCTTGCAAGAGCTGCGGGGTCATCACCAGGGCTTGGCCCTGACGCATCATCAGCTTGGTCGAAATCGCCATCTGCGCCCACTCGCACGCTTGTCCCCGGGCCACTTTCGCGGCCTGTTTTTTGCTTATAACACGGGGGAACAAGCTCGACAGGGCCAAATAGGCGGCGCCCGCTGCGACGAAACGCCTAAAGGTTAATCACTAACTCTCATATCCTTTAAAGCGGGCAGGTGAGCGAGACGGTGGTGCCGGCTTGCGAAGACCTGACGCCCAGGTTGCCGTCGATCTGCCGCGCCAGCTCGCGCATGAAATTCAATCCGTCCGCCCCCTGCCGAGTCGCAAGCTCGACGTCGAAGCCAAAGCCGCTGTCGACGATGGTTAGCTCGAGTTTCGCGCTGTCGACGCGAAGCGACGCATAGACCGCGCCCGAACTGAGGCCGGGGAAAGCGTGCTTGAGTGAATTCGAGGCGGCTTCCGCGTAGATGAGGCCAATGCAATGGGCCCGCCGGAAATCAAGCGTTATCGCTGGGTCGACGGACATCGCCAGCCGTATTCGGTTGTCGAAGCTCGTAACCAGCGCTTTGGAGAGTATGGGAAGATAAGTGGCCATGCGAACCGCTTCATCTCCAATATCTTCCAGCTCATAAACGCCCATGAGGCAGGAAATGCATTTGCGGCAAAGTTCCGGCTGGACCGTCTGCCTGGCCTGCGCAGCAAAAAGCATGGAAATTGTGCCGAGATTGTCTCTAAAACGTCGGCACAGCTTGTCATATTTGGCTTTTAGTTGCTGTAATTCCGATTCTTTTTCATGAAGGTGAGCCATAAGCTCAGCATTTTGACCGGAAAAATCCGAAGCGAGACTCCCCATCGGCGCCTCCTAACTATTTTCTACAACCGCAGATATTAAAGCAATTCTCCTCAAAATATGAAAGCTTGGCAGCTTGACTTACATCCTAAAATCCTCGCCGAGATAGATTCGGCGCACATCCGGATTAGCCACGATTTCTTCGGGCCGCCCTTCGGTCAGCACATGGCCGTTGTAGATGATGTAGGCGCGATCGGTCAGACCCAGCGTTTCACGCACGCTATGGTCGGTGATGAGCACCCCGATGCCGCGCGCCTTGAGGTGCCGCACGAGATCCTGAATCCCGCCGACGGCGATCGGGTCGATGCCCGCAAAAGGCTCGTCGAGCAGCATGAAAGACGGATGCCCTGCGAGCGCGCGCGCGATCTCACAGCGCCGGCGTTCGCCGCCGGAAAGCGCAACCGCCGGCGTATGCCGCATGCGGGTGAGGCGGAATTCGTCGAGCAGACCTTCGAGCTCGTCCTTGCGCTTCTTCTCGTCGGGTTGGGTGATCTCCAGGACGGCGAGAATATTGTCCTCGACGGAAAGGCCGCGAAACACAGACGTTTCCTGCGGCAGATAACCGATTCCAAGGCGCGCGCGCCGATACATGGGCAAAGGCGTCACGTCATATCCGTCGAGCGACACCACGCCCTTGTCGGGCTTCACCAGCCCCGTAATCATGTAGAAGACGGTGGTCTTGCCTGCGCCGTTGGGGCCGAGCAGGCCAACGGCCTCGCCGCGCGCGACATGAAGGCTCACGTCCTCGACGACGCTGCGGGATTTATAGGCCTTGGCGAGATTATGGACCGAGAGAAGCCCCTGCCCGTCATAGCCGGGACCTTCGAGATAGGAGCCGGCCGTGAAGGCGCTCGCCTGGCCGTTCGTCTCCGGGGATTTCGGCTGCGCCCAAGCGGGGGCATCCTCAGGAAGGGCGCCTAAAATTTCAGCAGCCTCCTCGCCGCGCCAGTCGGCCTCGGCCAGATTCTCCTTCTTTAGGGAAGGAGCCGTCTTGCCAAAACGCGCCTGGAGCGCGCCGACCGTCGCGGTCAGCGACCGGGCGGCGGCGCGGAGGCGCGTCGAAAGGCCGGCGAATGTGTTCAAGGGCGTCCGTCGTGAACTGGGAAGAGCCAATTACGGCCCCCGGCGGCGCCCGCTCTTCCCGTCAGGCGCCGTCCCGCAGTTCCTAACTCAGGCGCGGCCGCGCCGCCAGATGGCGCCGCGCCGCGCTCGGCAATAGGCCATGTTACGCCCAGGGGCGAGACTGCCCGGTTGCCTTCTCGAAAGCGTCTATCTTGGCGGCCTTCTGCAGGGTCAGTCCGATGTCGTCGAGGCCGTTCAGCAGGCAATGCTTGCGGAAAGGGTCGATATCGAACTTCACGACGCCGCCGTCAGGCCCACGAATCTCCTGGGCTTCGAGGTCGACGGTCAGCGTGGCGTTGGCGCCGCGCGACGCGTCGTCGAACAGCTTGTCGAGCTCGGCCTGCGTAACCTTGATCGGCAGAATGCCGTTCTTGAAACAGTTGTTGTAGAAAATATCGGCGAAGCTCGTCGAAATAATGCAGCGAAGGCCGAAGTCGAGCAGCGCCCAAGGGGCGTGCTCGCGCGAGGACCCGCAGCCGAAATTGTTGCCCGCGATCAGGATCGTCGCCTTGCGATAGGCAGGCTGGTTCAACACGAAATCGGGGTTCTCGGAACCATCCTCGCGATAGCGCATCTCGGAAAAGAGGCCCTTGCCCAGGCCCGTCCGCGCGATGGTTTTGAGATACTGCTTCGGGATGATCATATCCGTGTCGACGTTCATGATCGGCAGCGGCGCGGCGACCCCGGTGAGCGTAGTGAACTTTTCCATTTCTGGCCTGACGCGTTTGGATGGTTGACGCGCCCTTTAGCAAAGTGTCGGGCAGAAATCAAAAGCCCGACCGCGACGGCAGGTCGACGCTCGCGTTCCCCGCCTCGCAAGCGCGCGGCTTTCTGCTAGGATAGGCGGAGGGCGGAGTTTTCAGGCCATTCAATGATCGCGCAGAACTGGCTCGTCGAGGCAATCGGCTATCTCGCCGCCGCGGCGAACATTTTCGTCTTCGTATCGAACACGATGATCCCGCTGCGCATCGCGGCAATTCTCGCCAATGCGCTCTTCGCCGCCTATTTTTTTCTCAAAGGCTATTATCCGCTCTTCGCGCTCAACGCTTTCATGGCGCCGATCAACGTTTTCCGCCTGCGGCAGATGCAAAGGCTCATCCGGGACATGCGCTCTGCGACCAGCGCGGCGAGCGGGGGCGAATTCGATTACGAATGGCTGCGCCCCTACATGAAGCATCTCGCGCTGCCGGATGGCCTCACGCTTTATCGCAAGGGCGATCTCTCCGAGGAGGCCTATATCCTCGTGCGCGGCCGGATAGCGCTACGCGAGCTTGGCGTCACTCTGGAGCCGGGGGCGTTTTTCGGCGAGATGGGGCTTTTCACCGATGAGAACCGCCGTACGGCGACGGCCGTCGCCATCGCCGACGTCGAGCTCTTGAGCGTGCGCTATGACGAATTGCTGGAGCTCGCGGCGCAGAATCCGCAGTTCGGCTTCTATCTCATGAAGCTGATGATGAAGCGCATGCAGCACAATGTGGAGCTGGCGCGGTCTCGCAGCGACGCTTGACCTGCTGCGGGCCGGCTTATAGCGGCGCCTTACAAAAAAAAACGGCCGGCGTCGAAGGCCGGCCGCTCTTAGAAATCCGAGGCGGGTCTGCTTTATCGCGTCACCACCACGCGGGTGCCGACCTTCACGCGATCGTAAAGGTCGGTCACGTCGTCATTGGTCATGCGGATGCAGCCAGAGGACACGGCCTGGCCGATCGTCTCCGGCTCATTGGAGCCGTGGATGCGATAGAGCGTGCCCGAGAGATACATGGCGCGCGCGCCAAGCGGGTTGTTGAGGCCGCCTTCCATATGGCGCGGCAGATCGGGACGGCGGCGCAGCATCTGGGCCGGCGGCGTCCAATCGGGCCATTCGCGCTTGCTGGAAACATAGCGCACGCCCGACCATTCGAAGCCCGGACGGCCAACGCCCACGCCATAGCGGATCGCCTGGCCATTACCGAGCACGTAATAGAGACGGCGCTCGCTCGTGTTGATGATGACCGTGCCGGCTGGATATTTTGCATCGAGAGCGACGACCTCTCGCGGGATGGCGACCGCTTGCGGACGACCATCTGGCCCGTTGGGCGCGGGGGCGGCGGGCGCGCCGCCAAAGAGTTCGGTCAGCGGATCGGTTTCGGCCTGGAGGGCGGCGTTCCGCGCGTGGCTTTGCGAGAGTAGGGCGCCCGAAGCGGCAAAAAAGCAGAGCGATGCTAGGACGAGCCGTCGCATGAGTATCCTTTGTTCGAGGCAGAAGACAAAAAACCCCGCGCCGCCAAGCCAGGCGCGGGAAAGCGATCGCCTTGATTAGTCTCGCAGGCGCACGCCCTTCGCAAGCGTGAAGCGGCCCGTCTGGGCGAGAGGCGCGTGTTTCCGTGGGGGGAGTGACTCTCCTGCAACAGTCCAAGCTAGAAGGCGAGCGTAACCGCCTGTCCGACGCCGGGAAGGGCACGGATCGTTGAAAGCACGCGCTCCGGCGGCGCCTCATCGACAGCCACGAGCGCCACGGCGCGGCCGCGGGGCTGGTCGCGCCCGAGCGCGAAGCCTGCAATGTTAGAGTCTGCCTCTCCAAGCGCGGAGGCGCAGCGGCCGATGAAGCCGGGACGATCGTCGGTCTCGACGTAGATCATGAAAGGCGCGAATTCCGCCTCGACCTCAATCTCCCCAATGCGGGCGATGCGGGGCTTGCCGTCGTGGAAGACGGTGCCCGACAGTCGGATGTCGCCCTCGGCGGTCTGAAGGACCAGGGTGACCAGCGATTCGTAGTCGGACGGCGCGTCGCGCGCGATCTCCTCTACAGCGAGACCGCGCTCCCGGGCGATGGTTGGCGCTGAGACGGGGTTGACCGCGTCGAGGATCGGCTTCAGCAGGCCGGAAAGAGCGGCCGCCGTAATCGCCCGCGTCTTATGCTGCGCAACAACGCCTTCGTAGATGATGGAAAGACGTTGCGCGCCGCAGCGCGCCAGCTGGCCGGCAAAATTGCCGAGCTTTTCACCGAGCGTCACGAAGGGTTTCAGTTTCGGCGCTTCCTCGGCCGAGATTGCTGGGAAATTCACGGCGTTCGAGATCGCGCCGTGGATCAGATAGCCGGACATCTGTTCGGCGATCTGCAGCGCGACATTTTCCTGCGCCTCCACGGTGGAGGCGCCGATATGCGGCGTGCAGACAACATTCTGCCGGCCGAACAGCTGGTTTCGGGTCGCCGGTTCCACGTTGAAAACATCGAGCGCGGCGCCCGTGACATGACCCTCGTCCAGCGCCTTGCCCAGCGCCATCTCGTCGATGAGACCGCCGCGCGCGCAATTGATAATCCGCACGCCCTTGCGGGTCTTGGCCAGCGCCTCGGCTGAAAGGATGTTTCTCGTCTGGGCGTTGAGCGGCGTGTGAAGCGTGATGAAATCCGCACGCGCGAGCAGCTCGTCGAATTCGACCTTCTCAACGCCAAGCGTTCGGGCGCGCTCTTCCGTCAGAAAGGGATCATAAGCGATCGCCCGCATCTTCAGCCCCAGGGCGCGGTCGGCGACAATCGAGCCGATATTGCCGCAGCCGACGATCCCGAGCGTCTTGCCCGTGATCTCGACGCCGATAAAGCGGTTCTTTTCCCATTTGCCGGCCTGGGTCGAGGCGTCGGCGGCGGGGATCTGGCGCGCAAGCGCGAGCATGAGGGCGATGGCGTGCTCGGCGGTGGTGACGGAGTTGCCGAAGGGCGTGTTCATCACAATGACGCCCTTCGCCGTCGCCACTGGTATGTCGACATTGTCGACCCCAATGCCGGCGCGGCCGACGACCTTCAGTCGGCTGCCGGCAGCGAGGATGTCGGCCGTGACCTTTGTCGCCGAACGGATGGCGAGGCCGTCATAGGCATGGATGACTTCGGCGAGCTTTCTCGCGTCCTTGCCGAGCGCGGGCTCGAAATCGACCGCGATTCCCTGCGAACGGAAAACCTCGACCGCGGCGGAGGAGAGAGAGTCGGAGATGAGGACGCGGAGCGGCATGGGGAGCTCGGAGCTGCAGTTGCTCGTGCAGGATGAGAATGGTATCTATCTTTGATAGATACAAGGGAGCCGCCGATGGCGACAGCGAAACTCTTTCAGCATGGCCGCAGTCAGGCTGTGCGTCTTCCCAAGGAGTTCCGCCTGCCCGGCACGGAGGTCCGCGTCAGCAAGGTCGGCGACAAGGTGATTCTGGAGCCACTGGAAGCGCCGCCTTTCGACGTCGCCGCCTGGCGCAAGCGCTTGGACGTTCTCGGCGCCGCAGAATTCTTGCCCGAAGGCCTGCCCGAGGGCGCGCCTTTGGGCCCGGATGAAGACATTTCCTTCGACTGAGCGATGTTTTGCCTCGACACGAATGTCGTCATCTTTGCGATCAACAGGCGGCGTCCGAGAATCGCGGAGCGGCTGATCGCCGAGATCGAAGCGCGCACCCCGATGTTCGTTCCTTCGGTCGTGCTTTTCGAGCTGCAATACGGCGTGGCAAAGAGCCAGCGCCCCGCTCAGGCGCGGGCGCTGCTCGATGAGTTTCTTTCGGCTGGTTTCGAGACGCCCGCCTTCGACGCCGAGGACGCCTATGTCGCCGGCGAGATCAGGGCCTATCTAGAAGCGCGCGGCGCGCCCATTGGCCCTTTTGATACGCTCATTGCGGCGCAGGCGCGCCGACGCGGCGCGGCGCTCGTCACCGGCAACCGCCGCGAGTTCGAGCGCGTGCCCGGGCTGATCGTCACCGACTGGGACGCGGCCTGAGTTTAAGCCGCCTCGACCGCCGCCGTCGCCTCCGCATAGGCCCAGTCGAGCCATTGCGTCAGGATCGCGACGTCGGATGCTTCCACCGTCGCGCCGCACCAGATGCGGAAACCGGGAGGCGCGTCGCGATAGGCGCCGAAATCATAGCCTGCGCCCTCCGCCTCGATCATGGCGACCATCTTCTTGGCGAGCGCCGCCTTCTCGTTGTCGGTTTGCGCCGCGCTCTTGTCCGAGAAGACGAGGCAGACGCCGGTGTTGGAGCGCGTCGCCGGGTTCTTGGCGAGATGCTCCACCCACGGCGTCTTCGCCACCCAATCCGCGACGGCCTTAGCGCTCGCGTCGCAGCGCGCGCGTAGCGCCGGTAGGCCGCCGATCGACTTCGCCCAGCTCAGCGTGTCGATATAGTCCTCGGTCGCCAGGAGCGACGGCGTGTTGATGGTCTCGCCCTCGAAAATGCCTTCGGCGAGCTTACCCTTGTGCGTCAGGCGGAAGATCTTCGGCATCGGCCAGGCCGGCGTATAGCTCTCGAGCCGCTCTACGGCGCGCGGCGAGAGGATCAGCATGCCATGCGCCGCCTCGCCGCCCATCACCTTTTGCCAGCTATAGGTGGTGACGTCGAGCCTGGAAAAGTCGAGGTTCTGCGCGAAGGCGGCCGAGGTCGCGTCGCAGATGGTCAGGCCCTTGCGGTCGGCCGGAATGAAATCGGCGTTGGGCACGCGCACGCCCGCCGTGGTGCCGTTCCAGGCGAAGACGAAGTCATTGTCGAAATTGATCTGCGAGAGATCGGGCAGCTCGCCGAAGGCGGCGGTGAAGGTCCGGGCGTTCGGGAGCCGCAGTTGCGTGATGACGTCCGTCACCCAATCGGCCGAAAAGCTCTCCCAGGCGGCGACGTCGACGCCGCGCGGGCCCAGGAGCGACCACAGCGCCATTTCCACCGCGCCGGTGTCGGAGGCCGGCACGATGCCAATGCGGTAATCGGCGGGAACCTGCAAAACCTCGCGGGTCAGCGCGATGGCGTGGGCGAGCTTGTCCTTGCCGACCTTGGAGCGATGCGAACGGCCGAGCGCCGCGCCCTTGAGGTTCTCGAACGACCAGCCGGGGCGCTTGGCGCAGGGGCCGGAGGAAAAACGTGGGTTCGCCGGCTTTTGGCCGGGTTTGGACGTAGCCATGGGATGTCCTGAGAAAGGCGGGACGAGAAAAGTCCGCCCCGCGCTACGCTTTCGTCACGAAATCGTCAAGACTCCCAGAGGCGCGGATCAGCCGCGCACGGAGAGCTTGCGATGGGCGTTCTCCAGCCCTGTCAGATAGACATGGCCATATTCCGTCTTCTCATAAGTGACTGTCTCGGCCGGCAGAGAGATCTTCAGCGACAGAACTTTGAGCGGAAAGCCCGGGGTCGCGGAGATACTGTCGAATTTGATCTCGGCGAGGCCGGCGCCCGCCGAGAAATCGGCCACGACCGCGCCGTCGGCCGAAAACGCACGGGCCCAGCCCGGGGTTCCGACCAACGCCACCGTCACCGGGTTCTCGGCGAAGACGGGGGTCTTGGCGTCATCGAAGGCCGGGCTCGCGAAGACATATTCGGCGAGGGCGGCGCTGCGGGTGATCTTGTGATCTGCTGACGGCGGACGGCCGACGGAAAAGACCACAAGCTTGCCGCCGGAGAGGGCTGCTTCGATTTGTTCGATAGTTGCGCTGGCGTAGGCTTCGGCTAGTCTCATTTCTCGCACTCCTCTTCATGTATTCTGTCGCAGTTGCGACAATGCAAGCCCGTCAAGGGGCCGCTCGGAGCGCTTTCCGCAAGCGTCGTGCCGGATCGATGTTGGCGCGATTCTTTCTAGGCACATAGCGCATAAGAAAAACGGGAGGATCGACCATGTCCGAGGTTAAAGAATATCGCTATTTTCTCACCTATAGCGGCGTGCGCATGCCGCTCAAGCTGGTCGAGCCATTGGCCGAAAGCGAGCTGGGAAATCGCAATACTTATTTTCGGGTGAGCTATGACGCCTCGGGCCGCATCGCCACCTGCGAGAAGCTGGTTTACGGCGAGGTGGAGCTTTCCCACCAATATGCCTATCGCGACGATGGCTCGCTGATGCATGCCCGCGTCGAGCTGGGGGATGAGGTGACGGAGGTCGATTGCGACGAGAACGGGGCGCCCCTGCGGGCGTGAGGCTTGGGTTTCAAGCGGGTTAGACGGCCTTGCTCTCGACCGCGCCGCCCGGGCGGCCTTCCAGCTTTCCATGAACGCGGTAGTGGCTCCACCCGGAGCGAATGGCGCCGTTGTAGACGCCGATCGCGATGTCCGGGTTGTTGTATAGGTAAGACGTCTCGTCGAAGGTCGATGGGACGTTCTCCTCGAGGAGCCGGTACGAAAATTTCCTGGCGCGCCGAAGGGCAAATCTGAGCGTATCTTTCAGGCGCCCCAAAATCAGCTGCGCAAAGGACGTCGCCTCATCGGCGGCGATGCTGTCGAAGACTTTCCCGTAATATTCAAAGCCGTCATTTTCGAACATAATCAAAAAATAGAGCTTTTTCAGCTCCGCTCTTCGGACGGGGTCCTTCATCCAGGCAAGATGCGTTCTCTTCAGCCCATGGAAATGCACAATGTAGGCGAGCGGATTGGCTCCCCAATAGGTTTTCCAGTGATATTCGATGGGCAGGCGGTCGATGCGGCCGACGAAATTTTCATTGAGAACTTCCTGATCGTAATAGGCGGGCCGGCCAAGATTTGCCGCTGCATATTTCATATAGGCGGGATATTCCGCCCGCATGTTTTTGACGTTGAGCAGGAGAACACCGGAGCAAATCATATCCCATTCATTGGGATTGTGGCCCGGGGCGGCGGCGAAGAAACGCGGTTTCACGCCAGATAGATCCACCGCCCGGGTGAAGAGCGTGTCGCAATCGCAATAGAGGACATAATCATCCTCGGTTTCGACGACCGGTATTTCCAGCCGCAGCAGCGCGCCTTCGGCGACGCCTCTGCGCCAGTCGGCGGTCTCCTCGGTCTGCGCGATCTCGTCGGCGATGCTGGATTTTTGCCTGTGTAGGGCGGCCTCGCAGCCAGCCAGCGCCTCCTTCAGGATCGCCGGGTCGCCGTCGAAGAGAATATGCGGCTCCAGCCGGCCGATCTGGCGCGCCGAGCGCACGGCCGCGCGCAAATGATCGATATAGTGAACGAGGCCGCTTTCATTGATGCAGAAATAAACTTTCATCGGCGGCGTCTTTTTTACGACCTCAGGGAATGCCAGCGCTGGGGGAGGACGGGCACCAGAAACTTAATTCTTGAATAATCCATTCACTACAAAGCCGACAAGTCCGATAGCTGACGCGGCGGTGCTCCCAACCAGCGTAGTAAGGACTTGCTCTGGAATGCTAAGCTTCTGAGCGCCAGCCGCGATCAGAAGGCCAAAGACGGCAATCGAATATCCAACAAAATACTTAAATACCAAGCTGGCATATCGCCAACGTAGTTTTCTGTTTACTCTCTTATCTCTGTTTGACTGCTCAACCGAGTTGATTTGAGCTCTTCGCTCGCGGTTAGCAAGGGTTTTGTCCTCTAAATTATCCCGCTCGTCGGCAACTTTCTTATTTTCGACAGCCTGGACGCCTGACGAGATGCTTTCTAGAGGAACTGGAGGCCTGTTAGGCGCTTGCGAGGTCTGCAAAGTAATCCCAAATAAAGTTGTTATTTATTACTTTGTTTTTTCCGCGCTCGTAGGTGTTGCTCCACGGACTCTGTGGCGCATGGGTCAATGCTGAGAGCTGAAAGGCTTCGAATCCGCGGTACTGTTCCCAAACCTTGTCGATCACGGCAAGCTCTTTTTCGTCGAGCGAGGCGATCGCGGGACCATCGTCGTCGGACGGGAAAGGAGTGTCGTCACCCCAACAAATCAGTCTTGTAACTGTGCTTTTGCCGTATTTTGAGAGAGCATTGTAGAGTTTACGCACAACAGGGCCAAACTCCCACGCTTCGAATTCGTCTTCGATAAGCTCCCTGCCGTTTACCGCAAGGTTCCATCCGTGCGCCAAGTAGACAAGCTTCTGCAAATGCATTTGAGTCAGGGCCCGCTGCTCATCGCGCGCCCTTTTAAGAAACTCGTTTGCGATCGCTAACGAAGAATGCATTGTCTCGATTTCAGCGGTTAAGCCACTAAGGGTCAGACCAAGGCCGTTTCTCTGATTCGCTTCGCCAAGCCCTCTTGACAAAATAGCGAATCCAGTCTTCCGCAGGAAGACCCTTGCCAGCTATTTTTCTTAATCACGACCGGCAGCCCGCAAGCCATCGCGCTCGAGCATCTGGCGAGGATGTGAGAATTGGTTAGATCGGTTCCCCCGGCGCCTTGGCCGTCACCGCCAGCGCATGCAGCCCCTCTTTTAGCTCCTGCGCCAGCAGGGCGTTCACCATCCGGTGGCGCTCCACCCGGCTCTTGCCCTCGAAGGCGGCGCTCACCACCTCCACCCTGAAATGGCTCTCATTGCCATGGCGCTTGTCGCCGCCGTGGTGATGGCCGGCGTGGTGATGCGATTCGTCGATGACATTCAAAGCGATGGGCGCCAGCGCGTCGGTGAGCTTCGTCTCGATGCTTGCGGCGACCGGCCCTTTGACGGCGCCTTTACCCTGATCCGCCATAATCCTTCTCCATGTCGAGAGCGGGTTTCCCACGGGAGCCCGCTCCGGTCTTTCCACCCGGCGCCAATTCCGATTCGATCGCTCTTCGAGGCGATCAGAAAAAGCGCCAAGCTCCGGGCGCCTCTCTTGCAAGATCGGGCGCACGATAAAATTGGCGCGGTTCGCGCTTGCGGCGCCGCCCCGCGCCATCATAATGAAACGTAATGGATCTGAATTCGCCCCTCTTCGACCGTATCAGAACGCAGCGTCGGCCGCGCGAGGAGAAGCGCGAGTCGACGATGAAATGCGATTCGCCGGGCTGTGGGGCCGATGGCGCCTATCGCGCCCCTATGGGCCGGCTGCGCGAGGGGCAATATTTCTGCTTCTGCCTCGATCACGTCCGCGAATACAACGCCACCTACAATTATTTCAACGGGATGAACGACGCTGACGTCGCCCGCTACGTGAAGGACGCGACCATTGGCCACCGCCCGACCTGGGCGATGGGCACGCGCCGCGGCGCGACGGGCTTCCGCGAGGAGGGCGGCCCGACGGCCGATCCGCTGGGGATGAACCGCGCCAAATTCCATCGGCGCGCCCCCGAGAAGCGTGAGCCGCGCTATTCGCCGGTGACGATGCGGGCCTTCGCGGCGCTTGATCTCGACGAGACGACTGGACCCGAGGCGGTGCGGGCGCGCTATAAGGAGCTCGTCAAGCGTCACCATCCTGACGCCAATGGCGGCGATCGTTCCCGCGAGGAGAAATTGCGGGAAATCATTCATGCCTATAAGACGCTGAGGGCCGCGCGGCTCGCCTGAGCGCGAGTGCCGGCCCGCCAGACGGAGGACGGTTTTGGTCGAAGAAGTTAAATCCGGGTCGGGTCTCGAAAGCGTGCCTGACATCAAGGTTTCGGCGCGCGAGGTTTTCGGGATCGACACGGATCTCGTGGTTCCGGCCTTTTCCGAGCGCAACGAACATGTGCCGGACATCGATCCGGACTATCTTTTCGACCGCCAGACGACCCTCGCCATTCTCGCGGGCTTCGCGCGCAACCGCCGCGTGATGGTCACGGGCTATCACGGCACCGGCAAATCCACCCATATCGAGCAGGTGGCGGCGCGGCTCAACTGGCCCTTCGTGCGGGTCAATCTCGACAGTCATATTTCGCGCATCGATCTCGTCGGCAAGGACGCGATCGTGCTCAAGGACGGCAAGCAGGTCACGGAGTTCCGCGACGGCATTCTGCCCTGGGCGGTTCAGCACAATGTCGCGCTCTGCTTCGACGAATATGACGCAGGCCGCCCCGATGTGATGTTCGTGATTCAGCGCGTGCTGGAGGTTTCCGGCCGCCTGACGCTCCTCGACCAGAACCGCGTCATCCGCCCCCACCCGGGCTTCCGCCTCTTCGCGACCGCCAATACGGTGGGCCTCGGCGACACCTCGGGGCTTTATCACGGCGTGCAGCAGATCAATCAGGCGCAGATGGACCGCTGGTCGATCGTCACCACGCTGAACTATCTGTCGCACGACGCCGAGACGAATATCGTGGTCTCGAAGGTCAAGTCCTACGCCGCCACCAAGGAATCGCGCGACGTCGCCAATAAGATGGTGCGCGTCGCCGATCTCACCCGCAACGCCTTCATGGCCGGCGACCTTTCGACCGTCATGAGCCCGCGCACGGTCATCACCTGGGCCGAGAACGCCGAAATCTTCAACGACGTCGGCTTCGCCTTCCGTCTCACCTTCCTCAATAAATGCGACGAGCTGGAGCGCCCGCTGGTCGCGGAATTCTACCAGCGCTGCTTCGGCAAGGAGCTGCCCGAGAGCGCGGTGAATGTGGTGATGACTTAAGGGACGGCCTCGGCATGGGAAAGCATGGCCGAGGCTGCTGAAACTTCGTTCTGGAAGCCGCGTCCCTGAAGATGGCGCTCAGTCGGCCGCTGGGACCGCCAGGCGTTGTTTCAGGAAAGCGACCGCCTTGTCGCGCGACTGGCGCGCTTCCGGGATGATGTTCGTCCACCACTGCCAGGCGTGCGGGACCTCCGGCCAGAGTTCGAAATCGACCTCAACTCCCGCCGCCCGGGCGCGCTCGACGAGGCGGGTGGAGTCGTCGCGCAGCGCCTCGTCGCTCCCCGCATGGATGATGAGCGGCGGCAGGCCCGAAAGATCGGCGTAGACGGGCGAGGCCAGCGGGTTTTTCGCGCTCGTCCGGCCAAGAGCCGAGCGGGCGCCCGAGACGATGGCGCGGCGGGTAAAGAGCGCATCCTTCTCTTCGTTTTCTCGCGCCGAGCTCCCGGCGACGGCAAGATCCGTCCAGGGCGAGAAAAGCGCGGCTGCTTGCGGAAGCGGCAACCCTTCGTCGCGCGCGCGCAGCATCAGTGACAGAGCAAGCCCGCCGCCCGCCGAGTCGCCGGCGAGAACGATGGGGCCGGGGCGGGTTGCGAGAAGCGCCTTATAGGCGCGCATAACATCCTCGAGCGCCGTAGGGAAAACATGCTCGGGGGAAAGCCGATAGTCGGGCGTGAAAACATCGAAGCCCGACCGGGCGAAATCGCGCGCGATAAAGCGGAACAAGCGAGAGGAGCCGATAAGAAAGGCCCCGCCATAGAGATAAACGAGGGTGGCGCCCACGGGCGTCCCGATCGCCGGAGTCCAATCTCCGGGGATATCCGGCATAAAGGGCGCGCGCTTCTCAGGCGATAGCCGCTCGATAATGGCCTGAAAGTGCCGCAGCGATGCGATGGCTCCCAAAAGACGGGGCTTCACGAAGCTGCGCAGAAGCGCGGAGGCGCGCCGCGCTGCGAGGCTTCCCTGGCGCTCCGTCATTTCGCCGGCGCCGCAGCAGGCTTCGATGCGGGCGCGTTGGAGAGAAAATCGAGCGAGGGATCGTTGAGCCCCGCCGCCTTCGCCTTGTCGCGCCATTGCTTCGCCTGCGCGAGGTCTGCCTCCAGGCCGATCCCTTCGGCGTAAAGATGGGCGAGGCGGTTCTGCGCCACGGCGTTGCCCTTCTGCGCCGCCTTGCGCAGGAGATCGACGGCGGCGGCCCGATCGCGCTCCACGCCTAGGCCGTTGAACTGCATAATGGCGTATTCGACCATCGCCGGGGCGAGACCGAGATCCGAGGCGCGCTTGAACCGCTCGGCCGCCTGCCGCTCGTCCTTTTCGACGCCCTTGCCGGTCTTGTAGAGAACGCCGAGGGCGTAGTCGGCGTCGGCGTCGCCGGCCGCCGAGGAGCGCTTGAAATAGTCCAAGGCCTTCGCGAAATCCGGGTCTTTCCCGTCGTTTTCGAGCGCTATCTCGCCGAGAAGATGCAGCGCCGCCGCATGTTCCTTGGCGCCGGCCTTTTCGAGATAGGCGCGGGCGCGGGCGCGATCCTTGGCGATGTCGATGCCTTCGAGCAGCCCGACGCCATAGAGATAGGCGGCTTCCGCGTCGCCATTGTCCGCGCCGCGCCGGAACCAGTCCATCGCCTGTTTCATATTGCGCGTGACGCCGGCGCCTTCGAGATAGAGCCGGCCGATGAGGGTCAGCGCGGCGGCGTCCTTGGGATTCGCGTCGATGCGCTTCTTCGCCTCGGTCAGAGCGGCCTTGTAGTCGCCGCGCTGATAGGCGCCATAGGCGACGTCGCGCGACGCGGCGCTTTCAGTCGGCGCCGCGAGGGCGGGCGTGAGAAAGAAGACCAAGGAAAGGGTAACGAAGCTCGCCTTCATCCTGAGGCGGCCCTGAAAGGGCCGTCTGGAAGGACGAGGAAGCTCGGCGTCCGATCGACTCATCCTTCCGCCTCTCCTTGCGCCAGCGCGCCCAGCGCCTCAGCGACGGCCGCCGCCGGGCCGCGCTGGTCCGTCCACACGGCGTCGTCCAGCATCACGAAATCGGCGCCCGCCGCGGCAAGCGGCGCGACTTCGGCGAGCGACGCGGCGCGGGCGACGCAGGGAATGTTGAACAGCTCTACCCACCAGGCGACGCGCTCGATCAGCTCGGGCAAATCGGCGCCCTCGAAAAGCACGTAATCGACGCCCATTTCGCCGGCGCGCATGGCGTCGTCGCGCAGCTCCAGGCCGCTGGCGCCGACGATATATTTCGGCGAGAGCTTCTCTATGGCGTCAGCCAGCTCCTCGCCGGAGCCGTTGATATGCGCGCCGTCGGCCTTGGCGCGCAGCGCCACGGTCGCCGAGCCCTCGACCAGCACGGCGACGTCCTTCTCCTGAGCCAAAGGCGCCAAAGCGCGCACGAGCTCTTCGTTCTTGCGGGGGTCGTCGCCCGCGAGGCGAATGAGCAGCGAAGCGACGTCGCCGGCCGAGAGCGCGCTTGTCAACGCCGGCAGGAAATCGCGAGTCTCCGCCAGCGGCGGTGTGGCAAGATAGAGGCGCGGTGCGTCTTCGCTCATGATTTTTAGCCTTTGAGACGTTCGAGCCAGACTTGCGCTTGTTTGCGCACATTCTCGGGCGCCGTGCCGCCGAAGCTCCCCCGGCTTTCGACCGATTTTTCGACGCCCAGCACCGCGAAGACATCGTCGGATATACGCGGCTCTACGCTCTGAAGGTCGGCAAGCGAGAGGTCTTCGAGGCCCACGCCCTTACCCTCGGCCAGCGCCACCACGCGGCCGGTGACGTGATGCGCCTCGCGGAAGGGGAGGTTCAGCTTGCGCACGAGCCAATCGGCGAGGTCGGTCGCGGTGGAGAAGCCCGCGCCGGCGGCCGCCTTCATGCGCGCGCGGTTCACCTTCATGTCGCGGACCATGCCGGCCATGGCGGCGATGCAGAGGGAAAGCGAGTCGAGCGAGTCGAAAGCGCCTTCCTTGTCCTCCTGCATATCCTTGGAATAGGCGAGCGGCAGGCCCTTCATCACGATCAAGAGCGCCTGCAGCGCGCCGATGATGCGGCCGGACTTGCCGCGCACCAGCTCCGCCGCATCCGGGTTGCGCTTCTGCGGCATGATCGAGGAGCCGGTGGTGAATTTGTCCGACAGCGAAATAAAACTGAACTGCGAGGTCGTCCACAGAACGATTTCTTCCGCGAAGCGCGAGAGATGGGTGGCGCAAATGGCCGCGGCCGAGAGCGTCTCCAGCACGAAGTCGCGGTCGGAGACGCTGTCGAGCGAATTGGCCGTGGGCCGGTCGAAGTGAAGGGCCTGCGCCGTCATGTGGCGGTCGATGGGGAAAGAGGTGCCGGCGAGCGCCGCGGCGCCGAGCGGGCATTCATTGAGGCGTGCGCGGGCGTCGCGCAGGCGGCCCCGGTCGCGGCCCACCATTTCGACATAAGCGAGAAGATGATGCCCGAACGTGACCGGCTGGGCGCTTTGCAGATGGGTAAAGCCCGGCATGACGCTGCCGGCTTCTTCCAAAGCGCGCTCGGCCAGCGCGAGCTGCAGATCAGCGAGCTGGGCGTCGAGCGCGTCGATCTCGTCGCGTATATACAGGCGGAAATCCGTCGCCACCTGATCGTTGCGCGACCGCGCCGTGTGCAGCCGCCCGGCGGCCGGGCCGATCAGCTCGGCGAGCCGCGACTCGGCGTTCATATGGATATCTTCGAGGGCGCGCGAGAATGTAAATTCCCCGCGCTCGATCTCGCCGGCGATCTGGGTCAGACCTTCCGTGATCTTCGCAGCGTCGTCCGGCGAGACGATGCCTTGCTTTGCGAGCATGGCGACATGGGCGAGCGAGCCGCGGATGTCCTGGGGACCGAGGCGCTTGTCGAAATCGATGGAGACGTTGATGGCCTCGAGAACCGCGTCGGTTGCGCTCTGAAAGCGCCCGCCCCATATTTTGCTCGTCATTTTAACCCCGGAGCCTGCGCCATATGAAAAAGCCCGCCGCCTTCCCGCGTCGCCTCGCGACGTTCGTCATCGCAGCGGCCGGCGCCGGGTTTCTATACGCGGGCGGACCGAGCGGCAAGGAAGGCATGTCACAAGCCCGCGCCGAAGACTGTGCGGGCGCGGTCAAGGCAGCCGACGCCGTCAAGGACATCGCCAAGGGCGAGGTCGCGGCGATGACCATCGCCAAGAAGCCGGAGAAGCTCCCCGACTACGCCTTTACCGGCCCGGACGGAAAGCCCACCGCCCTTTCCGCCTTCAAGGGCAAGACCGTGCTTCTCAACATTTGGGCGACTTGGTGCGTGCCCTGCCGCGGCGAAATGCCGGAGCTCGACAAGCTGCAGGCGGAGGCGGGCTCGGACAAATTCCAGGTCGTCACGGTCAATATCGACACGTCCCGGCTGGAACGGCCCAAGAAATTCTTCGAGGAGACAGGCGTGAAGGCGCTCACCCTCTATTCGGATCCCAAGGCGAATATCTTCTTCGAGATGAAACAGGCCGGCAAGGCGCTTGGCCTGCCGGTGACGATCTTGATCGATCCCGACGGCTGCCAGGTCGGGCTCATGAACGGGCCGGCGAACTGGCATTCGGCCGACGCCAAGGCGCTGGTGAGCAAAGCCGTCGAGGCGGCGACCTTAAAATAATCCGGCCACGCCCTATCTCTGACATGCGCCTTGGCCTTCGCCGGGCGGAGAAGGAGGCAGGGCCATGCATGTCACGATCGAACAGGCCGAAAAGGCCATCGCCGCCGCGCGCCAGAAGGCGCTCGAGCTCGGCACGCAAATGTGCATTGCCGTCGTCGACTCCGGCGGCGTGCTCAAGGCCTTCCACCGCATGGACGACGCCTGGGTGGGCAGCGTGGACATTTCGATCAAGAAGGCAAAAACCGCCGTCTTCTTCGGCATGCCGACGGGCCAGATCGGCAAGCTCTCGCAGCCGGGCGGCCCGCTCTATGGCATCGAACATTCAAACGACGGGCTTGTCACCTTTCCGGGCGGGATCCCCGTCGTCGACAAGGATGGGGTGATGATCGGAGCGGTCGGCGTCAGCGGCTCGTCGGTCGAAAACGACCATGCCGTGGCCTCGGCCGGCGTCGCGACGCTCGGCGTCGGAGAGCTGCCCGCGCATCCTTGGCGGACCTGACCGCCTGGCTTGATTTCTGTCCTGGGTTCCCGATCGGGCCTGCGGCCCGTCGGGAATGACAGGGGATAGCGTGACGCCGAGCCTCCGGCGCGCCGTTCAGCTCTTATGCTTCTTCTTTTTTGGATGCTCAGGCGCAGCGGCTGGGGCCGGGGCCGGATCGGCAGCCTTGGGCGCCTCCTGAGCGGCGGGCGTCGGAGCCACCACAGCCGCCGGCTCCACGGCAGGCGGCGCAGCCTCGCTCTTCTGCGGCGCGGCTTCGGTCGCCGCCGGCGCCGGCGATTCTGCCGGGGCGGAGGCCGGGCGCGAGGTGAAGAGCCAGGTGAGGCCGGCGATCACGATCACCGCGCCCGCAAGGCCCAGGCCGATCATCCCGGTGTGTTTCGAAGCGGCCGGCGCGACGGGATTGACCAGCGGCGCGGGGTCGATCGGGGATGCGGGTTCGACTAACGACGCGGCGGCGGGCGTCTCGCGCGGCGGCGCTTCGGCAGGCAGTTCGCCGCGATATTGGCTCCAGACCCAGGCGGCCGGCGGCTGCCCAATTGGTCCTTCCGTGTTCGCCATGTCCAAACCTCCCATCATGCGCTCGAATCCGGGCCGCGACTCGCATGTTGCATCGCATCGCGTTCGGTCACAAGCATATTGACGAGCAGCGGCAAAATACGATGCGAGGACAGTCGCTCGAGCGGCGCCTTTACCGGAGACATTCTGGAAAAAGGCGCTAATTATGGGGAGCCTCACCCCGCCTTTTACGGAAGCGAGACAGCGCATGACCATCAAAGCCGGCGATAGAATTCCCGACGTTACCCTCACCATCATGGGCAAGAACGGCCCGGAGCCGATCAAGACCTCAGATTATTTCAAAGGCCGCAAGGTCGCGCTCTTCTCGGTGCCGGGCGCCTTCACGCCCACTTGTCACGCCAAGCACCTGCCGGGCTTCGTCGCGAAATATGACGCGCTGAAAGCCAAGGGCGTCGACGCCGTGGCGGTGACCGCCGTCAACGACGTCTTCACGCTCGACGCCTGGCTCAAGGACCGCGGCGCCGAGGGCAAGATCGACGGCCTCGCCGATGGCTCGGCGACGTTCGCCAAGGCGACGGGGCTGGAGCTCGATCTGACCGATTTCGGCCTCGGCGTTCGCGGCAAACGCTATTCTGCGGTGGTCAACGACGGGGTCGTCGAATGGATCAACGTCGAAGAGAATTCGAGCGTGGCGACCGTCTCCAGCGCCGAAGCGACGCTGGAAAAGCTCTGAGTGGCGCGAGGCCGGCCCCAGCGGGGTCGGCCTTTGTTTCAGGCCTTCATTTTATGGGGCGCTTTCGGCCCGCCATTGATTCGAGGCGCGCCTTGGCGCGCTCGGCGACGCGCTTTTTCTCGGGGTCGGCGAGCTGGGACCAGCTTCCGATTTCCTCGCGCGTGCGGCCGCAGCCGATGCAGACATTGGCGGAGTTGAGCGTGCAGATTTTATTGCAGGGGCTGGGGATCATCAGGGCTCTCGGGTGTCTCCCGCAAATGGCCGAGGGGGCGCCGGTATGTCAATATTCTCAGCGCTGGAAGGCCCCCTCCCTGTCCCTCCCCCGTTTCACGGGAGAGGGGACGCTCGCGATCAGCATTCTCGGCAAAGGCGCCAATCTGCTCCCTCTCCCGCGCCAGCGGGGGAGGGTTGGGGAGGGGGCAAACCGCGATAGGAGTTGCCGATGAGCTTTTCGCTCTCGTCCTTCGTCGCCTCTTTGGGCGCCGCTGAGCCGCCTGCGCTGCCCGCCCCCTTGCGCGCCTTGTGGCTCGACGCGCGCGGCGACTGGGACGGCGCGCATAAATGCGTCGCCGACGCCGACGACGCCGACGGCATGCGAGTCCATGCCTATCTCCACCGCAAGGAAGGCGACCTTTCGAATGCACGCTACTGGTATGCGCGCGGGCGTCCCGCCGCAGGATTGTCCGCTAGAGGAGGAGTGGCGGGCGATCGCCTCGGCTCTCCTCGGGCAGCGTTAGATGCCGGTTTTTGCGCAGCAAGGCGACGTCGACGCGCGCCAATTGCTGCGCAGCATTTTTGGCTTTCCGGATTTCCTTCCGGGCCAAGAGGAAGTGATCGAGGCCGTTCTCGCCGGGCGCGACGCTCTCGCGGTCATGCCGACAGGCTCCGGCAAATCCTTGCTTTATCAGTTGCCCGCGGCGGCGGGGCCGGGCTTGGTCGTCGTCGCCTCGCCGCTCATCGCGCTGATGCGCGACCAGTTGCGGGCGCTGGGCGCCAGAGACATTCCCGCCGTCGCCCTCCATTCCGCCCAGGATGACGCCGAGGCGATCGCCGCCCTCGATGCCGTCTCGACCGGGCGGGCCAGGCTTCTCTACGCCGCGCCGGAGCGGCTGGCCCAGGAGGCGACGCAGAATTTGCTGCGCAAAAACCGCATCCGGCTTTTCGCGGTGGACGAAGCGCATTGCGTCTCGCATTGGGGGCACGACTTCCGCCCGGACTATCGCGGGCTCGGCGAAATCGCCAAGAAGCTCGGCGCGCCGGTGCTCGCCGTCACCGCCACCGCCGGGCCGCGCACGCGCGCGGACATCAAACGCAGTCTTTTTGCCCGGGAGCCGGATGTCTTTATTCGTTCTTTCGCCCGGCCCAACCTCGCCCTCTCTTTCCGGCGCAAGCGCGCGGAGCTGCGCCAGATCCTGCGCTTCATCGGGCGGGGCGGGGAAAGCGGGATCGTCTATTGCAATTCGCGCCGCAAGGCGGATGCGCTCGCCGCCGACCTCGCCGCGCTCGGGCTCGACGCTTTGCCCTATCACGCCGGTCTCGACGGCTATACGCGCGACGCGCATCAGGACGCGTTTTTCGCTCGCAGGGGCGTTGTCATGGTCGCGACCATCGCCTTCGGCATGGGCGTGGATAAGCCAGACGTGCGCTTTGTGATTCACGCCGATCTGCCTACGTCGATCGAGGGCTACTATCAGGAAATCGGCCGCGCCGGGCGCGATGGGGCGCCGGCGCGCGCCCTTGCGCTGTTCGATCCGCGCGAACTGGCGTCGCGCTGGCGGACGCCGCAGGTCGCCCCTGAAAACGAAGAAGCGGTGGGGGATTATGCCCGCCGCCAATCCATGGCGCGGCTCTGTGTGACGCCCCGCTGCCGTTTCCAGACGCTGCTTGTGGAATTCGGGGAAAAAAGCTCGCCTTGCGGCCGATGCGATCATTGCCGGGGCGGCCCGTTGGCCTGGCCGGGTCGGGCGAGCGCTTTGGCGCTTCACATTCAAGTCGCGGCGGCGAGCCGGCTCGCGCATTTCTCAGGCGAGGAAATCGACGAGCCGTCGCCGTCGCCCTCGGCCCTCCAAGAGGCCCTTTTCGAACCAACCGCGCCCCACGCCAAAGCGCTCACGGTTGCGCAGACGCGGCTCAGCGCGCGCTACAGGCCGAACGAGGCAAAATCGCCAAAAAGCGCCGCCTCGCCCCCCGTCGCATCGCCAGCGACGAGGCCCTTGCCGCCCTCGCTACAGCGCGGCCGCGCCGAATCGACGACCCGCTGTTTCAAGGCGTCGAGGAGCCGGGCGCTTTTCTGGGCGTCATCGAGAAGGCGAATGCCGAGGGGTGAGCCGCGCGCGGGCCGCCACGTCATTCCCGCGAAAGCGGGAATCCAGAGCAACATTCCAGACTTAGTGCGGTCCCTGGATTCCGAGCCCGTCCGGAATGAAAGCGCCTGAAACGCAGCCGGTTCCATGCTGCGGCGCAACGGGCTATGACGAGCTTCCGCCCAAGGACGCTTCCATGCTCGCAATCGACGATTCCCCGCCGCCCCCAGCCGCAGAAATGCGGCCGATCATGGTCGGGCTCGGCCTCGCCATGCTGCTGTCGGCGCTGGACGGGACCATTGTCGTCACCGCGATGCCGACGATCGGCGCCGACCTCGGCGAACCCGAGAATCTGCCCTGGATCGTCACAGCCTATCTCGTCGCCTCGATCGTCGTGACGCCGCTCTACGGCAAATTCGCCGACGTCTATGGCAGGCGGATCATGCTGCTGGCCGGCGTTGCGACCTTTGTCCTCGGCTCGGTCGCCTGCGCGCTTGCCCCGAGCATGACGGCGCTCGCGCTGGCGCGTCTCGTTCAGGGCATGGGCGGCGGCGGATTGATCGCGCTCGCCCAGACCGTCATCGCCGATCTCGTCTCCCCCCGCGAGCGCGGGCGTTACCAGACCTATCTCGCCGCCGTCTTCGTCGTCGCCAGCACCGCCGGGCCGGCGCTCGGCGGCTATTTTGCGCAATATTTGCACTGGTCGCTGATCTTCTGGATCAATCTGCCGCTCGGCCTCGCCGCGCTCGCCATGGTCAATTCCGGACTGAAGCGCCTGCCCGAGCGACGCCATCCGCATCGCATCGATTACATCGGCGCTGCGCTTCTGACGCTGGCGTCCGGCTCAATGGTGCTCGCCCTCGGCTGGGGCGGGACACGCTACCCTTGGGCCTCGGCGCCGATCTTCGGCCTGCTTGCGTTTTCGGCCCTGTCCTGGAGCGCTTTCGCCTGGCGCACGCGCGTCGCGCAAGAGCCTTTGATCCCCATGCGGATCTTGAGCCTCTCGATCGTGCGCAACGCCACCATTTCGAGCTCCTTCGGGCTCGGCGCCTCCATCGGGCTCTCGGTCGTCATGCCGATCTACTTCGAGGTCGCGGCGGGCCTGAGCGCGCACGACTCCGGCCTGGCGCTCATTCCGATGATGGCCGCCACGGTTGTCGGCGCGACGATCTCCGGCCGGCTGATGGCCGTAGTCGATCACTATAAGTTCATCCCTTTGCTGGGGCTCGGGGCGGGCGCGCTCGCCGCCGCGCTCGCCGCCTGGAAAGTCGAGAGCGCCTCGCTTATCGTGCTCGACAGCTTGCTCACCATCGCCTCCCTGGGCGTGGGGACAATGCTGCCGATTGCGACCGTCTCGGTGCAGAACGCCGTAGATTCGCGCGATCTGGGCACCGCCACGGCGACGATGCAGTTCTTCCGCCAGCTCGCCGCGGCGCTCATCGTCGCGCTTTTCGGCGCGCTGGCGCTGGGCGGCGGGCGGGCCGATTACATCGCGGAAGCCAGGCTCTCGCCCGAGGAAGCGGCGCGGCTCGCCGCGAGCTTCAAGCTCGTCTTCGCTGCGCTGGCCGTCTGCATGGGCTTCTCCTTCGCCTTCATGGCGCGGATGGAAGCACGTCCCCTGCGTGGCGAGCGGCGACACTGACCTATGTAATCTGCCGTCGGCCGCTTGTGCCAATGGCATGGAATTTTCTATGAAGGCGACGTTCGCCTTTACGTCTGCAAGGACTGCCCATGACTTCGCTCGACAGTTTCAAATCCCGCCAAAAGCTCGTCGTGGGGGATAAAACCTATGATTATTTCTCGCTGAGAGCGGCGGAGGCGAACGGGCTCGAAGGGGTCTCCAAGCTCCCCTATTCGCTCAAGGTCGTTCTCGAAAATCTGCTGCGCAACGAGGACGGGCGCTGGATCACCAAGGACACGATCCACTCCTTCGCTAAATGGCTGACCGAGAAGGGCAAGACCGAGCGCGAGATCGCCTTTTCGCCGGCCCGCGTGCTCATGCAGGATTTCACCGGCGTGCCCGCAGTGGTCGATCTCGCGGCGATGCGCGACGCTTTTGTTGCGCTCGGCGGCGACCCGCAGAAGATCAATCCGCTCGTGCCGGTCGATCTCGTGATCGACCATTCGGTCATCGTCGACGAGTTCGGGACGCCCAAGGCCTTCGAGCAGAATGTCGAGCTCGAATATGAGCGCAACGGCGAGCGTTACCGCTTCCTGAAATGGGGCCAGTCGGCCTTCCATAATTTCCGCGTCGTGCCGCCGGGCACCGGCATCTGCCATCAGGTCAATCTCGAATATCTCGCGCAGACGGTCTGGACCCGCACGGAGAAAGCCGATGGTGCGGCCGTCGAGGTCGCCTATCCCGATACGCTCGTCGGCACCGATTCGCACACGACCATGGTCAACGGCCTTGCGGTGCTCGGCTGGGGCGTCGGCGGCATCGAGGCGGAGGCCGCCATGCTCGGCCAGCCGCTCTCCATGCTCGCGCCCGAGGTGATCGGCTTCAAGTTGACCGGCGCGCCCAAGGAAGGCGTCACTGCGACCGACGTGGTGCTCACCGTCACGCAGATGCTGCGCAAAAAGGGCGTCGTCGGCAAATTCGTCGAATTCTATGGCGAGGGCCTCAACCATTTGTCGCTCGCCGACCGCGCGACCATCGCCAATATGGCGCCGGAATATGGCGCGACCTGCGGCTTCTTCCCCGTCGACGCCGAGACGCTCGCCTATCTCAATATGTCCGGCCGCGCCGCCGAGCGCATCGCGCTGATCGAGGCCTATACGCTGGCGCAGGGCATGCTGCGCAGCGCGAATTCACCCGATCCGGAATTCACCGACACCCTGTCCCTCGACCTCGCCGAGGTCGCGCCGTCGCTCGCAGGCCCCAAGCGCCCGGAAGGCCGTGTGCCGCTGGAGGAGATCGGCAAGGCCTTTGAGACCGCGCTCGCCGGCGAATATAAGAAGGACGGCGGGCTCGGGCCGCGCTACAAGGTCGAGGGGACGAATTACGACCTCGGCCATGGCGACGTCGTCATCGCCGCCATCACCTCCTGCACCAATACCTCGAACCCGAGCGTGCTGATCGGCGCAGGGCTTCTGGCGCGCAACGCCGTTGCCAAGGGCCTAAAGGTGAAGCCCTGGGTGAAGACCTCGCTCGCGCCCGGAAGCCAAGTGGTCGGGCAATATCTTGCCAACTCCGGCCTGCAGAAGTCGCTCGACGAGCTGGGCTTCAATCTCGTGGGCTTCGGCTGCACGACCTGCATCGGCAATTCCGGGCCGCTGCCGGCTCCGGTCTCGAAGACCGTCAACGCCCATGACCTCGTCGCGGCCTCGGTGCTCTCCGGCAACCGCAATTTCGAGGGCCGCGTGAACCCCGACGTGCAGGCGAATTATCTCGCTTCGCCGCCGCTCGTCGTCGCTTTCGCGCTCGCGGGCACGGTCGCCACCGATCTGACGAAGGAGCCGCTGGGTCAGGGCTCGGACGGCCAGCCGGTTTACTTGCGCGATATTTGGCCGTCGAGCGCCGAGATCGACTCCTTCATCCGCGACAACGTCACGCGCGACCTCTTCCGCGAGACTTACGCCAATGTCTTCGCGGGCGACGAACATTGGCGCGCCGTGGCGGCCCCCGCCGGCGAAACCTACGGCTGGGACGACAAATCCACCTACGTCCGCAACCCGCCCTATTTCGTTGGCCTCGCCAAGCAGCCCAAGCCCGTCACCGATATCGTCGGCGCGCGCATCCTCGCGCTCTTCGGCGACAAGATCACCACCGACCATATTTCCCCGGCCGGCTCCATCAAGGCCGCCTCGCCCGCGGGCAAATGGCTGATGGACAATGGCGTGGCGCAGAAGGACTTCAACCAATACGGGACGCGGCGCGGCAACCATGAAGTCATGATGCGCGGCACCTTCGCCAATATCCGCATTAAGAACAACATGATGAAGGACGCCCATGGCGTCGTGCCCGAGGGCGGCCTCACCAAATACTATCCCGGCGGCGAAACGCTTTCGATCTACGACGCCGCCATGCGCTACCAGAAGGACGGCGCGCCGCTCGTCGTCTTCGCCGGCGCCGAATATGGCAATGGCTCGTCGCGCGACTGGGCGGCGAAGGGCACGGCGCTGCTCGGCGTGCGCGCCGTGATCGCGCAGAGCTTCGAGCGCATCCACCGCTCCAATCTCGTCGGCATGGGCGTGCTGCCGCTGACCTTCGAGCCTGGAACGAGCTGGGCGTCGCTCGGCCTGACCGGCGAGGAGACCGTGGCTATTCGCGGGCTCGAAAAAGGACTTGCGCCCCGCCAAACGCTGGCCGCCGAGATCACCTTCCCCGATGGCAAGGTCGTGTCCGCCCCGCTCCTCTTGCGGATCGATACGTTCGACGAATTGGAATACTTCAAAAACGGGGGCATTCTGCCTTACGTGCTGCGACAACTCGCCTCGTAAAAGAGCTGTCGAAAGCCTTCACTATTATTGACGGCGCGTTTTTCTTGCGACATCTTCGTGACGCTCGAGCGTGACAGCTCGCGTGCCGCCATTCAAATGGCGGCGCGGTTCGAAGTGCGGCGCAAGAAGCAAAAAATAAAATAGGAAGATAGAGGAACGCTCAGGATGAAGAAATTCTCCATTGCCACGGCCATCGCTATCTTTGCGGCGATGACCGCTCCGGCCTTCGCCAGCTGCGATACCCATGCGGAAGATGACCAGGCTGTCTGCGCCTCCAAGTGCGAGGACCAGTATCTGAAGGATCAGCAGGGCTGGACGGCCGATATGTCTAAAGTCAAGTCCGACAAGAAGGCCTGCGACGAGAAGTGCGGCTGCCCGCAGAACTCGAAGGGGCTCTGAGCTTTTGGCTTGAACCTGAAGAATATGCGAGGGCGCGCGAAAAGCGCGCCCTTCTTGCCGGGAATCTCAAAATTTTTAGCCCGCGGCGACGCCCCCGAGCGGAGTGGCGTCCTTTTGGGATAACCTTTTCGATTCAATCTTTAAGAATGTGAAAGAGCTGGCTCGGCAGCCTGCCGAGCGCCCCCTCGTCACAGTCATATCAATGACGTGTGATTGACACTGGGCCAATCTTCCCCCATCGTCCGCCCGCTTTGCGCGTTATGAGGGGCCGTTACTGTCGGCGGGAGGGTTCTACGCCAGCGCAAGCGAGCACAGCCGAGTAAATATGAGAAGAGGAAGCGTCAAAATGAACAAATTCGCCTTTGTTGCGGCGGCCCTGTTTGCCAGCATGATGACCCCGGCTTTCGCTGATTGCGATACGCATAAGGCCGACGAGGACAAGCAGGCCGCGGCCGCGTCGAAGTGCTACGACGAATATCTTGCCCGCGCCCAGAACTACGGCGCCAATAAAGAAGAGCTTCGCGCCAACTTCAAGGCCTGCAATGAGAAGGCCGGCTGCCCGCAGAATTCGGACCTGCTGAAGTAAGATCGTTTCGCCTCATCGAGTGATGAGAGGCCGAAGCTCAGGGCGCGCAGTAATTGCGCGCCCATATTTTTTGCTTACTGCCGATAGACGTTGCCGTCCGGGCCCTTCCAGCCGTTCGAGTCTTCGTAGAAGCGATATTCCTCGTCGAAAACGACCGTCTCACCCGGGGCCACATATTGCCGGCCCTTGGGATCGGAGTTGCGCGGCGCCGTCACATAGTGCTTGCTGGGCGAGCAGCCGTCCTTGACCTTGCCGGCGTCGTCGGACTTGCAGTCCAGATTGGCGCCTTCCGGAAACTGCACTTTCGCGTTGAAGAAAATTTCATAGCCCTTCTCGCCGGTCGCGTGCATTTCGAGCGCCTCGGCCATGGTCTGCTTGAAGTCGAGGATCTTGCCGGGCTTGTCGAAACGCTGCGGGAGAAGATTTTCAAAAATTTTCCGGGCGTGGGCCTCCGTCGGGTCTCCGCAGCCGAGCCAGCAGATCGCCGCCGCCGGACCGGCGGCCATGGGCGCCGCGACGAGCGCAAGCGCAAAACCTCTGGCGAAAAATTTCAGATAAGCGCCTCGCATATAGCGTTTCCTCTTCTTTTGTTGCGCCGCAATAAGAACGGCGATTGGCCGCAGAGTAAAACGCTTTGTATGAAATGTCTTCAACGCCCCGCGTCGGGCGTGGCGGTCCCGACCCAGGAGTCCTTCACCTGCTCGAAATGAACCGCTGGGTCGTATTGCCACTCGCCGAGGGCGAGAGTCTCGGTCGAAAGCCTGCCCATGGCGGCGAGCACAGCGTAAGAGGCGACCACGCGTTCGCGCTGCGCGAAGACCAGATTGATGCGCGCGTTGAGCAATTCCTGCTGCGCATTGAGAATGTCGAGCGTTGTGCGCTGGCCGGCCTTGGCCTCCTCGCGCACGCCATAGAGCGCGCGCTCGGCCGCGGCGATCTGCGTTTGCGCGGCGGCGATCTGCGTTTTCGCCGCTTGCAAGGCGCCCCAATTGGCGCGCACCAGCGCGATGACGTCGGCGCGCGCGACATCGACGTCGAGCCGGCGCTGCCCCGCGGTCTCTTTTGCTTCCCGAACCTGCGAGAAAGTTAGCCCGCCTTCGTAGATGGGCACATTGAGGCGCCCGCCGATCGACGCGCCGATATTGCGATTATAGACGCCCGAAATATCCGTCTGGGTGAAGACATTGCCGACGATCGAGAATCTCGGCATGAAATCCGCCTCGATCACCTTGATGTCGATATCGGCCGCGTCGGCGTCGTGCAGAGCGGCGAGAATGACCGGATGCTCGGCAAGGGCGATGCGTTCGACCTCTTCGCGGGTTTTGGGGATCAGGCGGTCGATGGCGGCACCGGGGGATAGTGTCTTCGGCTCGACGCCGATCGTCTGGCGATAGACGCCGATGCTCGCCTCGAGCGCCGCGCGCGCCTGGCCGACGAGTGACCGCCCGGCGGCAAGCCGCGCCTCGGCCTGCGCGACGTCGGTCAGCGTAATCTGGCCGTAGTTGTAGCGCTCCTTCGTCTGGCGCAATTGCTCGGCGAGGACCGAGACATTGTTTTCCTGTAGTTTCAGCGCCGCCGTGTCGCGCAGCACGTTCATATAGGCCGCGGCCGCATTGAACAGCACGCGCTGCTCCGTCAGGCGCAGGCGCGCGCGTCCGGCGAAGACGTTCGTCTCCGCCATGCGTGTGGCGTTGTGCGTCTTGAAGCCGTCGAAGACGGGCTGCTCGACCGTGAGGCTCGCCGAGCGGGGCATGCTGCCCCCTGTCTGAATGCTTTTGGTCTGGACGCGGGTGAAGGCCGGGTCGACAAGATCCTCGTCGATCTGCCGCGTGACGGCGCGATTCTCCTGTTTGCCGAGATAAAGACTTGCATTGGCGCGCGGGCGTAGGCCCGAGCGCGCCTGCGGCACTTTCTCGTCGAGGGCGCGCACGCCGGCGCGACCGGAGTTCAACACAGGGCTATTGTTGTAAGCGCGCAGCAAGGCGCCATCGAGCGTCTCGGCCCACGCCGTCGACGCTGTCAAACAGAGCGCAATGAGAAGGGCGCGGCGCGCGTGTCTCACACGACCTCTCTTTCGCGCGCGGCGGCGAGCGAGGCTTTGCTCTCGCCGAAGAAGGCGTAAAGCGCGGGCAGCACGATCAGCGTGAGCACCGTCGCGCTGATGAGCCCGCCGATGACGACGGTGGCGATCGGCCGCTGCACTTCGGCGCCCGTCGAGGTGGCAAGCGCCATGGGCACGAAGCCAAGCGAGGCGACGAGCGCCGTCATCGTCACGGGACGCAGACGCGTCATGGCGCCTTTGAAGATCGCCGCGCGCTCAGCCATCCCGCTCACCATGAGCTGGTGAATATAGGTGCGCATGACGAGGCCGTTGAGCACGGCGACGCCGGAAAGCGCGATAAAGCCCACAGCCGCCGAGACGGACATGGGCATGCCGCGTAGCCACAGAGCGAGCACGCCGCCAGACAATGCAAGGGGCACGGCCGAGAACACGAGTAGCGCGTCGCGCGCCGAGCCCAGCGCCGAAAACAGCAGCAGGAAGATCATGAAGAAGCAGACCGGCACGACAATCATGAGCCGCGCCCGTGCCGCCGCGAGATTTTCGAACTGGCCGCCCCATTCGATCCAATAGCCCGCAGGGATCTGCACCTTCGCGTCGACCTTGGCGCGCGCTTCGTTCACGACCGAGGCGATGTCGCGTCCGCGCACATTCGCGCTGACGACGACGCGCCGCTTGCCGTTTTCGCGAGAGATCTGGTTCTGCCCGTCGACGGTGGAAAAGCTTGCGACCTGCTTGAGCTGAATGGTCGAGATGCGCCCCTGCGCATCGGGCGGCAAGGAGACCGGGATCGTCTCCAAAGCGCTAGCGTCCTCGCGCAGATTGTCGCGCAGGCGCACGAAGATCGGGAAACGGCGGTCGCCTTCGAAGATCATGCCGGCCGGCTCGCCGCCGATCGCCGCGCCGATCGTGTCCTGCACGGCGCCGAGCGACAGGCCGTAGCGCGCAATGGCGTTCTTATCGACCTTGATGTCGAGCACCGGCAGGCCGGTCACCTGCTCGACCTTCACGTCGGTTGCGCCCGGCGTGGCGCGCAGGATGGCGGCGATCTGATTGGCCGCCTTCAGCATGGCGTCGAAATCCTCGCCGAAGACTTTCACCGCTACGTCGCCGCGCACGCCCGCGAGAAGTTCGTTGAAGCGCAGCTGGATGGGCTGCGAAAATTCATAGGCGTTGCCGGGAAGCTTCGAGATCTCGGCCGAGATGTCGTCGATCAGTCTGTCCTTGGGAAGATGCGGATCGGGCCACTGATCTTCCGGCTTCAGCATGATGAAAGTGTCGGTCAGATTCGGCGGCATGGGGTCGGTCGCGACCTCGGCCGTGCCGGTCTTGGAGAAGACGTAATCGACCTGCGGCAGCTTGCGAATGGCGTTCTCGACGTCGATCTGCATCGCCTGCGACTGCGTGAGCGAAGTGCTCGGAATGCGATTCGCCTGCATGGCGAGATTCTTCTCGTCGAGCTTCGGGATGAACTCCTGCCCGAGGTTCAGATAGAGAAGCACGGCGAAGAGGAAGGAGGCGACGCCGATCGCCATCACCTTCACCGGCGCTTCCATCGCCCAACGCAAGGCCGGCTCATAGGAGCGCTTGAGCGCCGACACGATCACGTTGTCATGCTCTTCGCTCGCGCCCGAGACGAACAGCGCGATCATCGCGGGGAAAAAGGTGAGGGAGAGAAGGAACTCGGACAACAACGCGATGATGACGGTCATCGCCATCGGATGGAACATCTTCCCTTCGACGCCCGAGAAGCTGAGGATCGGCAGATAGACGAGGATGATGATCGATTGGCCATAGACGGTGGGCCGCCGCATCTCGACGGCCGAATCGATGACCGTCTCGAGGCGTTCCTCGGTGGTGAGCGCGCGCCCCGCCATATGCTGCCGCTCGGAGAGGCGGCGCAGGCTGTTCTCTGCGACGATGATGGCGCCGTCGGCGATGAGGCCGAAGTCGAGGGCGCCGAGGCTCATCAGATTGGCGCTGATTTTGCCGATATACATGCCGATCGCCAGCATCAGCATGGTCACGGGGATGACCGTCGCCGTCACCACCGCCGCGCGGAAGTTGCCGAGCATGACGAAGAGCACGAGGATGACGAGTCCGGCGCCCTCCATAAGATTCTTGGCGACAGTCTTGATGGTCGCATCGACCAGCAGCGTGCGGTTCAGGACCGTCTTGATCTCGATCCCCGGCGGCAGGGATTTGGCGACCGCCTTCACCTTCTGATCGACTGCGGCCGAAACGGTGCGGCTATTGGCGCCGATCAGCATCAGCGCAGTGCCGATGACGACCTCTTCGCCATTCATGCTGGCGCTGCCGGTGCGCAGCTCTTTGCCGATGGCGACGCTCGCGATCTGGCCCACGCGCACGGGCACGCCGTTACGGGTCGTGGCGACGACATTGGCGATATCTTCGACAGTCTCGAGCCGGCCGCCGCTGCGCACGACTAGGCCCTCGCCATTGCGCTCGACATAGCCGGCGCCGCGGCTGACGTTGTTCTTCTGGATCGTCGCCGCAAGATCACCGAAGGAGAGGCCCAGCGACATCAGCTTCGCAGGGTCCGGCTGCACATGATATTGCCGCATGAAGCCGCCGAGCGAGTCGACGCCGGCGACGCCCGGCACCGTGCGCAATTGCGGGCGGATGATCCAGTCCTGCACGGTGCGCAGATAAGACTCCTGCGCGACGTCCGTGCGCAGCATGGCGCCTTCCGGCGTCAGATAGGCGCCGTCACGCTGCCAGCCGGGCTCGCCCGCATTGGCGAGCTTGTGCGGCTCCGCGTAGCGCACGGTCCACATGTAGATCTCGGAAAGGCCGGTTGCGATCGGGCCCATGCGCAATTCGATCTGCGGCGGAAAATCCTCGCGCGCCTGGGCGACGCGTTCATTCACCTGCTGGCGCGCGAAAAAAATATCGACGCCGTCGGAAAAAACCGCCGTCACTTGCGCAAAGCCGTTACGCGAGAGCGAGCGCGTATAGTCGAGGCCTGGAATGCCCGCGAGCGCATTCTCGATCGGATAGGTGACCTGCTTCTCCATCTCGAAAGCGGAGAGCGCGGGCGCGCGGGCGTTGATCTGCACCTGGTTATTGGTGATGTCGGGAACGGCGTCGATCGGCAGATGCACGAGCGCGAAAGCGCCAAAGGCGCCGACCAGCGCGACCAGAAGGACAACCAGCCAGCGGCTATGGACCGAAAAGGCGATGATCCGCTGCATCATGGTCTTACGACGTCACTCCTGGGGAATTTCGCTTTTGCCAGCTTCGGCCTTCAACACGAAGCTGTTTTCGACCGCGATCGTCTCGCCGGGCGAAAGACCCTTCACGATCTCCACCGAACGCTCGTCGCCGTCGCCGAGTTCGACGACGCGCTTTTCGAAGCCGTCCTTCACGCGCACGAAGACCGTCGGCTCATTGTGGATGAGCTGCACCGCGGCGCGCGGGACGACGACCTTGGCGGGGCTCTGTTCGAGCGCAATCTCGGCGTTGAGCAAGACGCCAGGATGAATTGCGTAATCGGGGTTTTTGAAGGTGGCGACCACATGGCCGGTGCGCGTCTCGGGGGTGATAATCGCGTTGATGACGCGCACGGCGCCTTCGAAAGCGCGCCCATCCGTCCCCTTGACCACCACCGGCTGGCCGACGCGCACGCTGGCGAGATTGGCGACCGGGACGGCGAGCTCCGCTTCCACCTCGGAAAGATCGGCCAACACATAGATCTGGCTTTCCGGCGTCACTGGCTGGCCGAGATTGGTCAAGCGCTCGATGACGCGGCCCTTGATCGGCGCGCGAATCTCCTTCTCGCGCAGGCGGGCGATAGGCTGATTGGCGAGCGCCGTAATCTCGCTTTCGGAGAGGTCGAGGGCAGCGAGCTTGCCGCGCGAGAGATCGAGGCGGAGCTTTGCTTCCGTGAAAGACGCCTTGGCCTTCAGGAACAGCTGCTCGGCGGTGATCTTCTTTTCGAAGAGGCCCTTCTCGCGCTGGAAGAGCTGGGACTGCAGCTCGTAATTGGCGAGCGCGGCGAGATATTCGCTCTTGGCGTCGGCGACTTCGCGCGAATCGATAATGGCGATCGTCTCGTTCTTCGCGACCTCGTCGCCGAGCTTCTTGCGCATTTCGGCGACGACGCCGGAGACTTTGGCGGCGACGCGGGCGAGATGATCGGGATCGGGCTTCACTGAAGCCGGCACGGTAATCTGGCGCTTGATTACGCCGGGGCCCGCCTTGGCGACGCTGATCTTGGCGGCGTCGATCTGCTCGGGCGAAAGCTTGATCAGCCCCTCGGGTGCGGCGGCGGGACTTGCCGTCTGCTGCACGCCGGAGTCGGCGGGCGCACTCCCGCGCATCTTTGCGAAAAGGCCCGGGAGAGCCGCGCCAATAGCGAGGCTCGCAATGATTGCGAGAATGAGGGGCGCTTTGCGGGGCATTTCTGCGATGGGGCTCCGGGGCGCGTCGCGCCAAAGTCCTTTGAACAGGGTTAGCACCCGTGAGACCCCCAGGCCAAGAGCGACACGATACGAGCGGGGCTTATCCCCTATGAGTTCCGGCGGCCTTTGCTATACCCCGCGGTGAAGCGTGTCCATGCCGCGCGCGTCATATGACCTATTTGTAATAAAAAGAAAAAGCCCGGCCGAAAGGGCCGGGCTTCGTAATCGTCTAAGCTGGCGAGAGCCTTAGAACTTCGCCAGAACCGGCGCCGGAGCGGCGAAGGGGTTGAAGTGCCAGTTCAGGCCGGCGCGAACCGTGTGGAACTGGGTCGGCGAGCTGTGCGTGCCAGCCCAGCCGGGAACCACGAAGGTCGTGAGCACGCCCGGGATCAGCACATTGGTCGAGCCGAGGTCGGTGTAGAGATATTCCACCTTCAGCGACCAAGCCGGGAAAGCGAGCGGCGACCACTCGACGCCGCCACCGGCGGTCCAGCCGGTCTTGGTGCCGAACGACTTGGCGCGGCCGATCACGGCGCCGCCAACAGGGCCGGTCAGGAAGATGTCGGCGACCGAGACGGTCTGATCCACCTGGCCATAGGCGAAGCCGCCCGTGCCGTAGACCAACAGATTCGGCCAGGACGGCAGCGTCACGCCGATGCGGCCACGAACCGTGCCCCACCAATCGACGCTCTTCGCGGAGTTCACGAAGGCGCTATGCAGAATGGGGCCGCCGGCCCGAGTAGCCGCGAAAACGGTCGAAGGGCTGGTCGTCGCGCCGACCACGTTCGACTGGCTGTTGATGTCGGCCGCCTGAATGTCAGCTTCGGCGCCGACAACGAGCCACGGCGAGAACTGGAAGTTGTAGCCGATCTGACCGCCGCCCGTGACGCCGTTCAGATTCTGCGGAGAGTTCCACGCGGCGGCGAAGCCCGGAGCAGCCGACGGCGACGGATAGATGAAGCCGCCCGTCGCATTGGAGCCAGCGCCAAAGCCATAGCCGATGTTCACGCCGCCATAGAGGCCGTTCCAGGTGAAGGACGGAGCCGGGGGAACGAAGACCGGCGGGGGAGCCTTGCGGGACGGGAGATCGGCCGCCAGAGCGGAGCCGGCGACGAGAGCCAGCGCAACGCCGGCGGCGACAGTAAACTTGGCCATAATCGACCCCTTTTTAGATATCGAATTCTTGGGCTTCTGTCGCCTGAAGCGACCTCCGCGCCGTCACGGTTAGACTTACGGCTGACCTTGTGGCCGGTCAATCGAAAGGCGACCTGAACAAGCCTTGTGCATCCTGTTTGCCGGCATGCGTGACAATTGCGCAACAGAATCGCGCATTGCTGCGGTCATTTGGCAGGTCTTTGGCCAGTTATTTGGCGTTGCGTTCGCGCCGCAGCCGCTCCCAATAATCGAGGCGCTTGGCCAGCTCCCGCTCGAAGCCGCGTTCGACCGGCTGGTAGAGCCGCTGGCGCCCGAGCGCCTCGGGCCAGTAGCTCTGCCCGGAGAAGGCGTCCGGCGAATCATGGTCATATTCATAGCCCTCGCCATAGCCTTCCTCGCGCATCATCTTGGTCGGCGCGTTGAGGATGGTCTTGGGGGGCATGAGCGAGCCCTTCTCCTGCGCGAGGCGGCGCGCCTTTTTATAGGCGACATAGCCGGCGTTGGATTTGGGGGCGGTCGCCACATAGATCACCGCCTGCGCCAGAGCGAGCTCGCCTTCCGGGGAGCCTAGAAAGTCGTAAGCGTCCTTTGCGGCGTTGGCGATCACGAGCGCCTGCGGATCGGCGAGGCCGATGTCCTCGACGGCCATGCGCACGATGCGCCGGGCGAGAAAGAGCGGGTCTTCGCCCGCATCCAGCATGCGCGCAAAGTAATAGAGCGCCGCGTCCGGGTCCGAGCCGCGCACGCATTTGTGCAGCGCGCTGATGAGATTGTAATGGCCCTCCTGCGCCTTGTCGTAGATGGGCGCCCGGCGCTGAACGACCTCCGCGAGCGCGGCGCGGTCGAAGATTTCGCCCGCGCGCGCCGCGCGCCAGATTTCTTCCGACAGAGTGAGTGCGGCGCGGCCGTCGCCATCGGCCATGGCGATCAACGCCTCGCGGGCGTCGGCGTCGAGCGGCAGCTTCTTGCCTTCCGTCTCTTCGGCGCGCGCTAGCAGTTTTTCGATCGCCGCAGCGTCGAGCGATTTGAAGGTCATGACACGCGCGCGTGAGAGCAAAGCGGCGTTGAGCTCGAAAGACGGATTCTCCGTGGTCGCGCCGATCAAAGTGATCGTGCCGTCTTCCATCACGGGCAGAAAACTATCCTGTTGGGCGCGGTTGAAACGATGTATCTCGTCAACGAACAGCAGCGTGCCTTGCCCCGTGGCGCGGCGCGCGCGCGCAGCCTCGAATGTTTTCTTGAGATCGGCGACGCCGGAGAAGATCGCCGAAATCTGCACGAAGGCGAGCTTGGTTTCATGCGCGAGCAGCCGCGCGACCGTTGTCTTGCCGGAGCCGGGCGGCCCCCAAAGAATAAGCGAGCCGAGCGAGCCGCCGCGCACGAGCCGGGTGAGCGCGCCGTCAGGCCCGAGCAGGTGATCTTGTCCGACAACGTCTTCGAGACGGGTCGGGCGCAGACGGTCGGCCAAGGGGCGCGGCGCGCTTTCGTCGAGTTTGGCGTTTTCGAAGAGGTCGGGCATCGGATCTCGGATGATGGAGCTTTTTTACTTATGTCGGCGTCAATCAATTGGCGCCTCGACGGCGCGTTAACCAAAGATTACCCTGCAAGCAAGTAAATGATTCGGCCGCATAGGCTTGGGTGCTGCCGATAATTGACTTGTTTCGCATGAAGCCTTCCGGCGCCGAGCAAACGCTAAGACGGAACCAAAGAATGAGGACAATAGCTTTCGTTACGCAAAAGGGCGGCGCGGGCAAGAGCACCCTCGCGAGCAGCGTCGCCGTCGCAGCGCGCGCGGCTGGCGAGCGCGTCTTCGTCTTCGATCTGGATCCGCTGCAGACGCTCGTCAAATGGGCGAGCGCGCGCGAAGCCTCCGATATCGGCGTCGAGCACGTTCCGGCAGGCAAGCTCGCCAAGGCGATTTCCGCGCTGGAGAAGAAGGGCGTAACCCTGGTCATCATCGACGCGCCCGGCCATGACGGCGAACAGACGCTTGCGGCCGTGCGCGCGGCGGAGCTCTGCATCATTCCCGCCCGACCAAATGCTTTCGATCTCTGGGCCAGCGAAAAAACCCGCGCGCAGGTGAAGGAGGAAGGTTGCGACTACGCCTTCCTGCTCAACCAATGTCCGCCATCGCAGCAGAGTGCGCGCGTCGAACTCGGCGCAAGAGCGCTGCAGGCGATGGGCGGCCTGCTCGCGCCGCTCGTTTCCTCGCGCGTCGATTACCAGGAAGCCGCGCGGCTGGGTCTGGGCGTCGCGGAATACAATCCGGACGGCGTCGCCGCTCAGGAAATGAAGGAACTCTGGAGCTCGATCAAGCGCCGTCTGAAACGCGCGTCGTCGAAGCCCGCAGCTGAAAAGGCCGCGACCGAAAAACCCGCCTCGGCCCCAAAAACGTCGCCCGCGCCGAAGGCCGCCGTCGCCAAGCCGGAGGCCCCTCAAAAAGCGGCCGCCGTCGCCGAGAAGTCGCCCGCGCAGGAAGCCAAGACGCCCGCCAGAAAGGCCGCGCGCAAGGCTGCCTGAACCATTAAGCGCGTGAATGGAGATCGAGCCGCGCAGGGATGCGCGGCTTTTTCTATGAAATCTCCTCGATCTCGGCGCTCTGGTGGCTGACTTCGACCGCGTCGCCGACGGACTTGCCCATCAAGGCCTGCGCCAGCGGCGCGACATAGGGTAGCAGGCCCTTCGCCGGATCGGCCTCGTCTTCGCCGACAAGGCGGAACGTCCGCCGTTCCCCGTTCGCCAGCGCCACCACCACGCGGTGGCCGAAGCGCACATGCGAATGGTCGGTGATCCGCGGCACGATCTCGGCGCTTGCGCGGCGCGCCCGCCAATAGCGTAAATCGCGCTGGGCAAGCGCGATCGCATGATTGTCGCCGGCCGCGGTTGCCTTTTCGAGAGCGGCCAGAAGGTGCGTCATGGCGTCGTCGATCTGCTGCAACCCTTCCGGCGTCACCAGATTGCGATGGGGGCTGAGAGGACGATCGGGCAGGTCCTCGCGCGGGTTGTCGTCGTCCTGTTCTTTGGTGAATGCCGAACTCATGCGTCCTACCTTTGGCGCCCCTAGGGCAAGAAAAGCCGAACGGCCTAAAGCGCTTTCTGCATAGAGGGGCGCTCGAACGGGCCGAAGCCGATTAGAATCGACGCGAAGGCGAAAGTCGATGCGCGCCAGCGGCGCTGCGACAATTAGCCGAAGCGACGCTCAGGGCATCTCGATGACAACCCGCCCGCGTATCTTTCCCTCCACGATCGAGCGCGCCCTCTCCAGCGCCTGATCGAAGGGGATAATCTCACACATGGCGTCGATCATCGCGGTGTCGAGGTCTGCCGCGAGCCGCACCCAGGCTTCGCGGCGCAAATTTATTCTTGGCCGGACGCTCTCGACGCCGAGAAGCGCCACGCCGCGCAGTATGAAAGGGGCGACGCTTGCGGGCAGATCCATGCCGCCGACATTGCCGCAGGCAGCGATCGCGCCGTCGAACTGGGTCTGCGCAAGGATATTTGCAAGCGTGGTCCCGCCGACCGTGTCGACGCCAACGGCGAAGCGCTGCTTTTGCAATGCTTTGCCAGGCGAAGAAAACGCCTCCCGCGTGCATATTTCAGCCGCGCCGATCGATTTCAGATAATCAGCCTCGGCGGGACGCCCGGTGATGGCGGCGACGCGCCAGCCGGCGCGCGCGAGCAGGGCGACAGCGAAGGAGCCCACGCCCCCCGAGGCGCCGGAAACAACGGCCGTCCCGTCGGCGGGCGAAAGCCCATGCCGCTCGAGCGCCAGAAGACAGAACATCGCTGTGATCCCTGCCGTGCCGATCGCCATGGCGCGCGCCGGGGTCAGTGATTCTGGGAGCTTGACCAGCCAATCGCCCGGGACCCTGGCCTTCTGCGAGAAGCCGCCAAAATGCGCCTCGCCCAGGCCACAGCCCGTGGCGACGACGAGGTCCCCCGACGCAAAGCCTTCATGCGTCGATCGGGTGACCCGTCCGGCGAGATCGACGCCCGGAATCATTGGAAAGCGGCGAACCACCGGGGCTTTTCCGGTCACCGCCAGGCCGTCCTTGTAGTTGATCGCCGAGTAGAGCACCGCGAGATCGACGTCTCCCGGCATGAGTTCGTCCTCCGCCATCTCCACATAATCGGCGCTGTGGGCGCCCGAATTGGCGTCAATTCGTAAGGCCCTGAAGGTGGACATTGCGGCTCCAAGTCGAGTCAGACAGGCGAGGCGTTGCGTTACTGATCAATATCCGCCCTGAATACCCTCATCTAGGCCGATTTTTGCCTGTTCGTCGCACAGGCGGGCTTAAGACTTTGTGATGCTGCCGGCCTCCGCCTCGCTGCGCCATGCACGAAAGAGAAACATTTGACGCGAATGAGATGACCTAAATTTAATGGGGGATAATTCTTGCTGAACCGGGATAAAGGGTATAAATTCAGGTCTAGTCTTCGCCTGTTCGATAAAGCCCGTCGCATAATAGGTTTTGTCCGAGCTATTTCGATGCGGCGACGCGCTTCCCGAGAGAGAAGACGCCCCAACACCTCTCGGGCCCCCACGAGACGCAATAGGCGCCCCCAATGAACCTGCCCAACAGTATCGAACTCGCCGCCGACATCGTGTCGGCCTACGTCAGCAACAATTCGGTGCCTGCTGCCGATCTGCCTCAGCTGATAAGCGAAGTATATAACGCTTTGCTGCGCGTCGGCTCCAACGTAGCCCCCGCCCCGGCCGAGCCGCCGAAACCCGCCATCGCCCCCAAGCGCTCGGTGACGAACGACTACATCATCTGCCTGGAAGACGGTAAGAAGTTCAAATCGTTGAAACGCCATCTGCGCACGCAATACGGCCTCTCGCCGGAGGAATATCGCGATAAATGGGGCCTGCCGGCCGATTATCCGATGGTCGCGCCCAATTACGCCAAGGCGCGCTCCAATCTCGCCAAAGAGATGGGCTTGGGCCAGCAGCGCCGCCGTCGCGGCAAATAACCGACGCATCCGTCAGACATAAAAAACCCGCGGCGCACGGCCGCGGGTTTTTTGCTGACTATTCGATCGGCCGCCCAGAAAAGGTAAGCGACGCTTACCCCTCGTCGTCGGTCTCGATGTCGCCGTCGATAAGGCCGGTGACGTCATCGTCCTCGCCCTCTTCCGCTTCGAGGAACGTATCGTCGTCTCCAGCATCGTCGATCTCGACGTCTTCGTCGACGTCCAGCGTCTCAGCCGCATTCTCGCTCTCCTCGACCTCGTCGAGCGACACGGTCTCCACGCCCTCCTTCTCGACCTCGCTCTCTTCCTCCTCCACGCGGCCGGGGGCGCGCGAAAGCGCGGTGAGCTGGAAGATCGTCCCGCACTTAGGGCAGACGATCGGATCCTTGTTGAGGTCGTAGAATTTCGTTGCGCAGGACTGGCATTGACGCTTGGCGCCGAGTTCCGGTTTGGCCACGGTTCGTTGATCCTTACGAAAGGGGCAGCGTTGGAACGCCCGCCTGTTGATTGACCATCGGGCGCTCGGGTTAGTGGGCTCCGGCGCCGCTGTCAAATAGATAAATGCACGCAGCTCGCTCGACCGATTCGCCGTTGCAAAGCGACGCGCGGCTTGGCATAGAAAAGGGGTCGCGGGTGTAGCTCAATGGTAGAGCAGCAGCCTTCCAAGCTGAATACGAGGGTTCGATTCCCTTCACCCGCTCCATTTTTTGCAAAATGCTTAGGGAGGCGATTATGCCGAAAATTTTAAATAACGTCGTCTGCTTTCGAGCGCACGTCCAAGCGCCGTAAGGGCTTCAACTCCGAAACCCATGTGAAGCGCGGCGCGCGAATCGTTCACGGCGATAAGGAGCTCGTGGAAAAGTTCGGCCGCGCCGATCCCTGCCCCTGCGGCTCCGCAAAAAGCTTTCAAGCGTTGCTGCTTGAAGACCGGACGTTATGACGGCGTCGAGCGGGACCATTACTTTCAGCGAGTAAAACGTGTGGGCGCGCATGCGCGTACCCACCTTGCGAAAACCACAGGCGCTTGACGCGCGCTTTGGATGCCGCCAACTTTGTGTTGCAAAGCTTGGGCGGCGGTTCGGCGGCTAGTAGCTGTCGCGGGGTCCTGTCGGCCTGACGATGCGTCCTGAACCTTAGCCTGTCAGTGGCGCGCCGGGGTGCTACTATTTTGCGGCCAGCCGCCCGCGGCCGTGGGGAGAAGACAATGTCACGGCGCGAGGCCGAGGAAGGACGCTACGCCTATGAGGGCCTCGACCGCGTGATCCATGAGAAGGCGCGCCTCGGCGTCCTGGTCGCGCTCCTCGCCCGTCCCAGGGGATTGCCATTCTCGGAGCTTAAACGCCTTTGCGGCCTGACGGACGGGAATCTGAGCCGCCATCTCGCGGTGCTGCAGGAAGACGGTCTCATCGCCATGGACAAGCGTTTGGAAGCCAACCGCTCCTTGACGACATGCCGGCTCACCAGCTCCGGACGCAAGCGCTTCTCCGATTATCTCGCGGCGCTCGAACGGGTGGTCAAAGACGCCAAGGAAGCATCCGCCGCGGCGAGCGCGCCCTCTCGGCCCTCGGCTGCTTAGCCCATTTGCTGGCGACGATATGCGCGGAGAAGCAATCGTTGAAAAAATCCGACCCCTTTTCGCCCCATGCGCGGCTGAAAAGCTTCGCCTATGCTTTCGCGGGGATCGGCTTCATGTTGCGCACGCAGCACAATGCCTGGCTACATGCCGCTGCGACGATCGGCGTCGTGGCGGCGGGGCTTGCGTGCGAGGTCCGGCCTGAGGAATGGCGCTGGCTTTTCGCCGCGGTGACAATCGTCTGGGTGGTCGAGGCGGTGAACACCGCCTTCGAACATCTCTGCAACGTCGTCTCGCCGCAGCATCACCCCGAGGTCGAGAAGGCGAAGGACGTCGCCGCCGGCGCCGTTCTGATTGCGGCGCTGGGAGCGGCGGCGATCGGCGCAAGCATCTTCGCGCCCTATGCGATGGCCTCTCTTTAACGCCCGCCCTTCTGCTTCATCGCGGCAAGCAGCGCTTCGCCGAGCCCACCGGGGCTATTGCCGGCTGGCTTGCCGCCCCTCGGCGCCGAGGGAGACTGCTGCGGCCCGCGCGGGCGGCCCTGGTCGCGACCTTGCCCCCCTTGCCCGCCCTTGGCCTGCTGGCCGGGAGTGTCGTCGAGGCGCATGGAAAGCGAGATGCGCTTGCGCGGCGCGTCGACCTCCATGACCTTCACTTTCACGATGTCGCCGGGCTTCACGACGCTACGGGGGTCTTTGACGAACTCCTTCGACAAGGCCGAAATATGCACCAGACCGTCCTGATGCACGCCGATGTCGACGAAGGCGCCGAAGGCGGCGACATTGGTGACGACGCCCTCTAAGACCATGCCGGGCTTTAGATCGTTGAGGGTCTCGACGCCCTCCTGGAAGGTAGCGGTTTTGAACGCCGGGCGCGGATCGCGGCCGGGCTTTTCCAATTCCGCCAACACGTCGGTGACGGTCGGGACGCCGAAGGTCTCGTCGGCAAATTGCGCCGGCTTGAGCTTGCGCAACTCGTTCGTATTGCCGATCAGCGATTTGATGTCGGCCTTCGCCGCGTCGAGGATGCGCCGCACCAGCGGATAGGTTTCCGGGTGCACGCCCGAGCGGTCGAGCGGATCGTCGCCGTCGATGATGCGCAAGAAGCCGGCGCTTTGCTCGAACGCCTTGGGGCCGAGGCGCGGCACTTTCTTCAGTTCCGCGCGCGTGCGGAAAGGCCCGTTGGCGTCGCGATGCGCGACGATATTGGCGGCGAGCGTCTCGCCGAGGCCGGACACGCGCGCCAGCAGCGGGGCGGAAGCCGTGTTGACGTCGACGCCGACGGCGTTCACGCAGTCTTCGACCACAGCGTCGAGCGCGCGCGATAGCTTCATCTCGGAAAGATCGTGCTGATACTGGCCCACGCCGATCGATTTGGGCTCGATTTTCACGAGCTCGGCGAGCGGGTCCTGCAGACGTCGCGCGATGGAGGCGGCGCCGCGCAGCGTCACGTCGAGGTCGGGGAGTTCCTTGGAAGCGTATTCGGAAGCCGAGTAAACCGAGGCGCCCGCCTCCGACACGACGATCTTGGTGAGCTTCAACTCCGGATGCTTGGAAATCAGCTCGCTCGCGAGCTTATCCGTCTCGCGCGAGGCCGTGCCATTGCCGATGGCGATGAGCTCGATCTTGTGCTGGCGCGCGAGGCTCGCGAGCGTGGCGATCGACTCGTCCCAACGCCGCTGCGGCTCGTGCGGATAGATGGGGGTGGTGGCGACGATCTTGCCGGTGGCGTCGATGACGGCGACCTTCACGCCGGTGCGAAAGCCCGGATCGAGACCGAGGGTCGCGCGCGCGCCGGCCGGCGCGGCGAGCAGAAGATCGCGCAGATTTTCTGCGAAGACGCGAATTGCTTCGTCTTCCGCGAGACGCCATAGGCGCGAGCGCGCGTCGACCGACAGATGCAACTCGATCTTGGTGCGCCAGGCCCAGCGCGCCGTATCGATGAGCCATCTATCGCCGGGCCGGCCGCGATCCTCTATCTGATAGCGCCGCGCGATGCGGCTTTCATAGCCCCCTAAGCCGGGCTCCGCCTCGGGCGCCATTTCGAGTTCGAGCATCTCCTCCTTCTCGCCCCGGAACAGCGCGAGGATGCGGTGCGAGGGAAGCTTGGAGATCGGCTGGGAAAACTCGAAATAATCGGAATATTTAGCGCCGGCGGCTTCCTTGCCCTCGCGCGGCTTTGATTTGAGGACCGCCTGCTGCCAGTGGGTTTCGCGCAGCGCGCCGATGAGGTCGGCGTCTTCCGCGAAGCGCTCGACGAGAATGGCGCGCGCGCCCTCCAGCGCCGCCTCGACAGTCGCGACGTTCTTCTCGGCGTTCACAAACGCTTTGGCTTGAGCTTTCGGGTCTTTATCGGGCGCGGAAAGCAGCGCCTCGGCGAGCGGCGCGAGGCCGGCTTCAATGGCGATCTGCGCCTTGGTGCGGCGTTTGGGCTTAAAGGGCAGATAAATATCTTCGAGGCGCGCCTTATTGTCGGCATCCATGATGACGCGTCTCAGCGCGTCGTCGAGCTTGCCCTGCGACTCGATCGATTCGAGAATCGCCTTGCGGCGCTCTTCGAGCTCACGAAGATACCGCAGCCGTTCTTCCAGCTTGCGCAGCTGCGTATCGTCGAGCTGGCCCGTCGCCTCCTTACGATAGCGGGCGATGAAGGGCACCGTCGAACCGCCGTCGAGCAAGCTGACCGCAGCCTCCACCTGCCAAGGTTTCGCCGCAAGTTCCTCGCTCAGCCGCTCGACGATGGACGCCATATGCTCGCCTCTCTCCGTAAAGGGAGGGAGGCTTGTAGCGAAGGGCGGCGGGGCAAGTCAAAGACGCGGTGGCCGGCGGCGCGATTCGCGCACAGGCAATTTGACCGCCTAATCCTTGCGCCCGACGAAGCGCGGGTCGCCGCCGAAGATCGACGATAGGGCGCGCGCGGTCTTCATGAAGGCGCGTCCCTGCGCGGTCAGACGCCAGCCGTCCGGTCCCTGCTCGAGATTGCCGGAGAGCGCCTGCTCTTTCAGCCGGCGGTCGATCTGCGCCCAATCATCCACATAGACGCGCACAAAGGCGTCGCGCGCCTGCGTTGCCGTCATGGGTCGAGCGGCGGCGTCGAACTGCGACAACATGAAAACCGAGATCGATCGATCGGCGGTGATCGGTCCCAGAACGAAAGCCGCGAGGAGAAGCGATGTCGCGACGATCGCAGCGCCGAGCGCGTCGGCGCCGTCGATCCCGAAGCAGCGCGGAAGGCGCGCGGCCGCCGCCGCGACCAGCGCGATCAGCAGGAGGAAGTCGACAATGAGCGCGCCGACGCCGCGATAGAACATGACGCCGGGGCCGAGAAGAGCCAGCGCCGCGCGCAGCAGCGCGACGAAGATCACGCCGCCCACGAGGGTCGCCGCGGCGTAGAGAAGGACGAGGGCGAGGGCGCGGCGGGTTATCGAGCGCGTCTCAGTCATTTGCGTCATGATCGGCGCCGTTCAGGAGATAGACGCGGAAATTCGGATTGGCGTAGGCGGGCGCCGTCATCGCGGTCCAGGCGCCGGGCGCGGCAAAGACAGGGTCCCGCGAGGACACAACCAGCGCCGCAATATTGTGCCGGGCGGCGCGGCGACGCGCTTCGTCGAGCGAGAGCGTCGCATCGGCGAAGATCGGCCCGAGAAAGGCGATGCGTTCGTCGATCTCGGCCGCGCGGGCGCCGAAGAGCCGCGCATTATGCCGATCGGCAACGGCGACAGGAAAACGTCCATAGAGCCCGTAGCCATAGGCGCGGTTCTTCTCAGGATGCGCCTGCGCGACGGCGCCCGTCGGCAGATGCGCGTCCAGCCAGCCCCAGGCCGCCATTTCGTCGGCAAGGGTCGCACGCGTGTGCTCGAGCGGGAAATATAGGCGCAGTTGCGCGACCGCGACGCCCAACGCCAGATAGGCAAGGACGAGACAGGCGCCGGCGGCGGCGGCGATCCCGCCGCGAAACAAATGCCCTTGCCGCGCCGCCGCCGCGGTCCAGACGAGCGTGGCGAATTGCGCAAAGAGCATCGCCCGCCAGCCAAGATCATTGAGAAGGACCGTGGAGCGGAAGAAAGAGCCGATCAGCAGGGAAGCGACGGCAAGGCAAATGAGCAGCAGGCCGAATTCACTCGCTAGCCCCCGCCGGCCCGCCTGGCGCCAGAAGACCACGGCGCCGAGCGCGAAGACGCCGAAATCAATGAGATAGAAGATCGGTATAGACAGGCCGCGGTACATCGCCCCGGCTTCGCGCGAGCCGGCAAGGATGTCGATCCATTCCGGGCCGCGCAAGGCAAAGCCGATCGGCGCCGCCTCGCCCCCGCCCCCGACGCGCGGCAGCAGCGTCACGAGCCATGGCGCCGCCAGGACCAGCGCCAGAGCGCCGGCCACGCCGAGCCGGATCACATCGTCGAACCGGCGCCGCCAAAGAAGGGAGAGCAGCCAGAAGCCGGCGCCGAGCGCGGCGGGCATGGCGACATAGACGGATTCGCCGGCCATGGTGGCAAAGGCCAAGCCCGCCAGCGCCACGCGCCGCCAGTCGACGCCGGGCGCGGTGAGCGCGATAAAACCCGCGACGGCCGCGCAGAGCGCCGCGACATGATGCGGCACCCACATCACGCTGTTGAACCAGGAGGTGACCTGCTCGTCCCAATCGCTGAAATGCAGGAAGAGAAAGTCCGCGCTTCCCCCGCCCGCGACATAGACCGTCATGAGCGGCAGGAAATCGAGGCCCGTCGCAAGGAGCAGCGCCAGCAGCAGCGCATTGCGCGCGCGGGGCCGCGTCTCTGCGGCTCCGATTGCCGTTTCGGCGCCGCTCTGCGCAAGCGCCGCCCGCGCGAGCGCGAAAAGCGCGAAACCGATCAGCGGCGCGCTGGCGTAGACGGCATGACGCGCGGCGACGCCGAGCGGCGCGCCGATGACGGCGACCAAGGCGGGCAAGGTGTAGAACAGGTAGTAATAGGCCATCGCCCGGCCCGGATCGTAGAAGGTTGGGTTCCAGGGCGGCGCGCCGGACTGGGCCAGAGACCAAGTCGCCGCGGCGTGCTTCACATAGTCGACGGCGAGCAGCGAATGCTGCAGCTTGCCGACGCCCGGCATGTCCACGATGAGCGTCGTCGCAAAGACGATCCAGAGCAACCCGGCGACGACCCAAGCGGGATGCAGCGCAGAGGGCGTCGCTCCCGGCCGCGACAGCGCCGCCCAGCCGAGCGCCGCCAGGGCGAGGGCGGCGGCGGTCATTGACCCCGGCCCCAGGCGGGCGGCGAGATCGAGGATCACGGGGACGCAGCCGAAGCCGCAGATCAGCGACAGGCGGAGACGCTCGAGCCGCGAGCCTTCCGCAAATCCGGGGAAACGCAGCCGGTCGGCAATGGCCGCGCCGGCGCCGCTTACGATGAGCGACAGGAGCGCGAAGGCTTCGAGGGTGGCGCAAATTTCACTCAAGGCGATGCCCATGCGCGTCCCGAAGCGTCCATTTTTCCGCAAAAACCGCGCCTATTATGACGGCGACAGCTTAAGGCCCTGTTTATCGGTACAGGGCGTGGCGAGCGCCGCGGAGCGCTCGCGTTAACCATGCGGCCAGAAGAGGGTGGCCGACCCAGACGCCTCGGATCGCCGCGCACGTTCCGACGGGGCGGCCCGGAATGAAACATTTTGCTTAACGCGCGCCCGGTTTGCCTCTTGCGCCAAGGAACGCCGCGCCATCGCAGCCGGCCAGATCTTGTCGCGCGCAGGGATGCGTCCCAATATTTGGGCTGAACGAAGGGGCAACCTGCAGGAAAAGCGATTCGTCCATGCTACGTTCGCGCTTGTGCCGTTTGGTAAACGCCCGCGCTGCGGGGACATCGAAAAGGCCCTCTATCCGCGATTGACAAAAGCGGCCCCGCGAGTCCCTCCGCCCCCGCGCGCTTTCAAAGAGAACCCGGCTAATATCTACCAAGAATGGTTCGCACACCGACAGGCGACACCATATCTTGTCAGAACGAAGCATGACTCACTGCGAGTCAGCGATTCGGCCGCGATTCGTTCGCTGGCTGTTCAGAAGGTGAATTCGCACTCCGTCGAAAGTTCCGTTATGAGACGGCCGCGCCGGCGATGACCGCGCCCGGGGTCAGAAAAAAAGAAAAGCGACAAATTCTCATGCCGCCGCTCCCGCCTGGAAGCCGCGCCGCCGCCCATGGGGTCGCGGCGGTGCTCGGCCCCACCAACACCGGCAAAACCCATCACGCCATCGAGCGGATGCTCTCCTTTCCCACGGGGATCATCGGCCTGCCGCTGCGGCTCCTGGCGCGCGAGGTCTATGGCCGCGTGGTCGCCAAAGTGGGCTCCGAGGCCGTCGCCCTCATCACCGGCGAAGAGAAGATCAAACCGCGCGCGCCGGCCTATTGGATCTCGACCGTCGAGGCGATGCCGCGCGACATCGACGTCGATTTCATGGCGATCGACGAGATCCAGCTCGCCGCCGATCTGGATCGAGGGCACATTTTCACGGACCGGCTGTTGCGCTGGCGGGGGCGCCAGGAAACGCTGCTGATCGGCGCCGACACCATGGCGCCGCTGATCGGCGAGCTTTTCCCCGGCGCGCCGATTTTCTCGCGCCCGCGCCTGTCGCGGCTGACCTTCGCCGGCGACAAGAAAATTTCCCGCCTGCCGCCCAAGACCGCCATCGTCGCCTTCTCGGCCGAGGAGGTCTACGCCATCGCGGAATGGATCAAGCGACAAAGGGGCGGGGCGGCGGTGGTGCTCGGCGCGCTTTCGCCGCGCACCCGGAACGCGCAGGTCGAGCTCTTCCAATCCGGCGACGTCGATTACATCGTCGCGACCGACGCCATCGGCATGGGCCTCAATCTCGACGTCGATCATGTGGCCTTCGCCTCCGACCGCAAATTCGACGGCTGGCGCTATCGCCGCCTCACCCCGGCGGAATTCGGCCAGATCGCCGGGCGCGCGGGTCGCCATATGAGCGACGGCGCCTTCGGGGCGACCGGCCGCTGCCCGCCGTTCGAGGAGGAGCTGATCGAGGCGCTGGAGGACCACCGCTTCGATCCCGTCCAACTCCTGCAATGGCGTAACAGCAATCTCGATTTCTCGTCGATTCAGGCGCTGGCCCATTCGCTCGACAAGACCCCGGACCATCTGCGCTTCACGCGCGCCCCCATCGCCGTCGACCAGTTGACCCTGGACGCGGCGAGCCGCGACGAAATCGCGCAGAAGAACGCCAAGACCCCAGCCGATGTCGCAAGGCTCTGGGAAGCCTGCCAAATCCCCGATTATCGCAAGACCTCGCCGGCCGCCCACGCCGATCTCGCCTTATCGGTCTTTTCTTTCATCGCGAGGCGCGGCAAAATTCCCCCCGATTGGATGGCGAAACATATCGACGCCGTGGACCGGGTCGACGGCGACATCGACACGCTGTCCAATCGGCTTGCGCAGGTCCGCACGGTCAGCTTTATCTCGAACCATTCTGGCTGGCTCGATGACGCCGAGCATTGGCAGAGCGTCGCGCGTCGGGTAGAGGACAGCCTGTCCGACGCGCTGCACGCCCGTTTGACGCAGCGTTTCGTCGATCGCCGCACCAGCGTGCTGATGCGCCGTTTAAGAGAGAATGCGATGCTCGAAGCCGAAATCAACGCCGCCGGCGACGTGCTGGTGGAAGGCCAGCATGTCGGGAGCCTCCAGGGCTTTCGCTTCACGCCCGATCCGGGGGCGGCCGGCGAAGCCGCCAAGACCCTGAATGCGGCGGCCCAGAAGGCCCTTGCCGGGGAGTTCGAGGCGCGCGCCACCCGCGTCTTCGACGCCGTCGACGACGCCTTCGTGCTCGGCAATGACGGCGTCATCCGCTGGCTCGGCGAGCCTGTGGCGAAAATTGCGGCCGGCGCGGGGGTGCTCACGCCCACGACCCGCATCCTCGCCGACGAGCAGCTTACCGGCGCGGCGCTGGAAAAGGTTCAGACCCGCCTCAATCTCTGGCTGGCGCAGCATGTGAAAAAGCTGCTCGGATCGCTGGAGACGCTGGAAAAGGGCGAGGGGCTCGAGGGCGTCACGCGCGGCGTGGCCTTCCAGATCGCCGAGGATCTCGGCGTGCTGGACCGCGCCCGCGTCGCCAAGGACGTGAAGGCCTTCTCCCAGGAGGACCGCGCCGCCCTGCGCAAGCTCGGCGTGCGATTCGGCGCCTATCACATTTATCTGCCGCTGCTGCTGAAGCCGGCGCCGCGCGCTTTGGCCTCGCTCCTCTGGGCGCTGCAGCACGGCGGGCTCGATACCGTGAAGGGGCTCGAGGAAGTGCCCCATCTCGCAGCCTCGGGCCGCACCTCCTTTGGGGCCGATCCCACGATCCATAAGGGCTTCTATCGCGCCGCGGGTTTCCGCGTGTGCGGCGAGCGGGTGGTGCGCGTCGATATTCTGGAGCGCCTGGCCGACCTCATCCGCCCGGCGATCGCCTATAAGCCCGGCGTCACGGCGGGCGAGCCGCCGGCCGGCGCGGCCGATGGCGAGGCTTTTGTCGTCACCGTCGCCATGACCTCGCTCACCGGCTGCTCGGGCGAGGCTTTCTCATCCATCCTGAAATCGCTCGGCTATGCCTCTGCGCAACGCCCGGGTCCGGCCATCACCGTGCCGCTGATTCCGGCCGCCTCGACCGAACCGATCGCGCCGAAGCCGGCGGCCGAGGAAGAAGCCGCCGCCGAGGCAGTGAGCGAAACCGCTGCCGAGGCGACGCCTGAAACGCCGGCGGAGCCCGTCGCGGAAGCCCCGGTGGAAGCGGCCGTCGAGGTCGCAGCCGAAGCCGCCGCCGTTGATGCGCCCGTCGAGGCGGCTGCGGTCGAAACCGCCGCAGAGGCGCCCGCCGCCGCAGAAGCGGCGACGCCGGAAGCGCCCGCGACGATCGAAGTCTGGGCGCCGCAGCGCCACGCCCATGCTGGCCCGCGCCGCCATCAAGGCGCGCCTCAGCGCGGACCGCGTGAGGGCGCCGAGGGCGAACGCCGCCCGCCCCGCCGCGACCGTCCGCGCCAGCCGGAAGGCGCTGCCGCCGCGGAAGGCGCGCCCCGCCCGGCCGGCAAGCCGCATTTCGACAAGCCGCGCTTCGACAAGCCGCGGCCGGACCGGGGCCCGCGCGACGATAGGCGCGGCCGGCCGGGCGGCGGTTTCGCGGCCCCCGAGAGACGCGAGCGCCAGCCCGATCCGGATTCGCCCTTCGCAAAACTGGCCGCGCTCAAGGCGGAGCTGGAGAAAAAGGGCAAAGCCTAAAAGGCGAGCGGCGGGATTCCAGTCAAATTCTTGACAAGAAGTGAGCGGAATGAATTTTCGCTCACGGCGAACGAAAAGCGTTGTGCAAAATTTTGGAGAAGGCTGGCGCTTTCTTCGAGTCTGCTTAAGCTATGGTTGTAAAACGGTTTTTTGGCTGCGTTCGCAGGCGGCCAAAATCGTCGGGCCGGAGAAGGACTGAATGATCAAAATCCTGCCTGTCATCATGTGCGGGGGCTCAGGGACGCGCGTCTGGCCCGAGTCACGAGAGAGTCTTCCCAAGCAATTTATTCCGCTCGTTGGCGAGCGCTCAACCTTTCAGACGACCATGGCGATGCTGGCCGATCCGGCCTTCGAGAAGCCGATCGTCATCTCGAACAGCGACTATCGCTTTCTGATCAACGACCAACTGCGCGCGATCGGCGCGGAGGCGGACGTCGTGCTCGAACCCTCGCGCCGCGACTCGGGCCCGGCGGTCGCCGTGGCGGCCGGCCTCGCCGCGCGCCGCGCGCCCGAGACGATTGTTGTCGTGCTCGCCGCCGACCATGTGGTGCGCGACCGCGAGGGTCTCGTCGCGCTCTGCAAGAAAGCCGCCGAAGCCGCCGCCGAGGGCTATATCGTCACGCTCGGCGTCAAGCCCGATCATCCGGCGACCGGCTACGGCTATCTGCGGCCGGGCGCGCCGCTGCACGAGGGAAGCGAGGTTCTCAAGCTCGACGCCTTCGTCGAAAAGCCCGATCGCGAGACGGCGGAGCGCTATATCGACGCCGGCTATTTCTGGAACAGCGGCAATTTCATCTTCCGCGCCGACGTCATGCAGGCCGAAATCGCGCATTTCGAGCCCGAAATTTCCGAAGCGGCCGAGGCGGCGATCGACGGCGCGGCGCGGGATCTGGATTTCTGCGTGTTGAACGCGGAAGCCTTCGCCCGCGCGCCCAAGAAGTCGATCGACTACGCCGTGATGGAGAAGACCGAGAAGGCCGCGCTGATCCCCGCCGACATCGGCTGGTCGGACGTCGGCACCTGGCGCGCCGTCTGGGAGCTCTCAGAGCGCGACGAGAATGGCAATTCGGTGCGCGGCCACGGCGTGGTGATGGACGCCAAAAACGTCCATGTGCGCTCCGAGGAGGCGCTGACCACGGTCGTCGGCGTCGACGACGTCATCGTGGTGACAACGCAGGATGCGGTGCTGGTGTTGAACCAGGAGCACGGCGATAAGGTAAAGAATCTCGTCGACGAGCTGAAGACACAGAACCGCCGCGAGGCGGCGGCGCATAAGCGCATCTTCCGCCCGTGGGGCTATTATCAGTCGATCGACGAGGGCCAGCGCTATCAGGTGAAGCGCATCGTGGTGAAGCCGGGCGAGCGCCTGTCGCTGCAGAAGCACTTCCACCGCGCCGAACATTGGATCGTGGTGCGCGGCACAGCCGAAGTCGGCCGCGACGACGAAGTCCATCTCGTGCACGAGAATGAGTCGATCTATCTGCCGATCGGCTGCAAGCACCGCCTGATCAACCCCGGTAAGATCGATCTGGAGCTGATCGAGGTGCAGACCGGCTCCTATCTCGGCGAGGATGACATCGTCCGTTTCCAGGACGTGTATAATCGGGGATAAAAGGACCGCGCGCCTTCGGGAGCGCATTCAAGCCGAGCGAGCCTGAAGGCTCGCGGTCCGCGGGGCTGCAGTGTCCGATACGCTCGTCAAAATCTGCGGCCTGTCTTCGCCCGAGACCCTGCTCGCGACAATCGCCGCCGGCGCCGATATGGCCGGCTTCGTGTTCTTCGAGAAAAGCCCGCGCCATATCGATCTCGAAACGGCGCGCACGCTGGGCGCGTTGGCGTCGGGGCGCATTCGCAAAGTAGCGCTGACGGTCGACGCCGCGGATGACGCGCTGGAGACGATCGTCGACCACCTAGCGCCCGACCTCCTGCAGCTGCATGGGCATGAAACCCCGGCGCGCGTCGCCGCGGTGAAGGCCCGCTTCGGCCTTCCCGTGATCAAGGCGATCGGCGTCGCGACCGCCGAGGATGTGGCGGCCTCGAAATCCTACGAGGATGTCGCCGATATTCTGCTGTTCGACGCCAAGCCGGCGCCGAATGCCGCCGTCCCCGGCGGCGCTGGGGTCGCCTTCGACTGGGATTTGCTGCGCAACATAAGCGCGAAACATTGGATGCTGTCGGGCGGCCTCGATTCCGAGAACGTCGCCGAAGCGCTGCGCCGCACTGGCGCGCCGGCGGTGGACGTGTCGTCCGGCGTCGAGCGTGAGAGGGGCGTCAAGGACGCTGGTAAGATCAACGCCTTTCTTGAGGCCGTTCGCTCGCTTTGATTTGGAGCCGGAAGGCTCTAAAGGTTCTCGCCAGAAAAGAAGAAACCTGCGGTTCTACCCCCTCCCCAACCCTCCCCCGCTACGCGGGAGAGGGAGTCCGGTTCGTGGCGCGGCGTGCCGCCCAGCCAACGACGATCGTGAGCGTCCCCTCTCCCGCTTGCGGGGGAGGGACAGGGAGGGGGTCGCCGCCGCCTTTAACGAGGATCGCGCCCGTGACCAAGCCGCTTCCCAATTCCTTCCGCGCCGGCCCGGACGAGAACGGCCGTTTCGGCATTTTCGGCGGCCGTTTCGTCGCCGAGACGCTGATGCCGCTCGTGCTCGATCTGGAGCGCGCCTACAACGAAGCCAGGAACGATCCCGCCTACCACGCGGAGCTCGCGCATCTTCACACGCATTATGTCGGGCGTCCCTCGCCCCTCTATTTCGCTGAACGCCTGACCGATCATGTCCGGCAGAACGCGGAAGAGGGAAAAGGCGCGAAAATCTACTTCAAGCGCGAGGAGCTGAACCACACCGGCTCCCATAAGATCAACAATGTGCTCGGGCAGATTTTGCTCGCCAAGCGCATGGGCAAGAAGCGCATCATCGCCGAGACGGGCGCCGGCCAGCATGGCGTCGCCACCGCCACCGCCTGCGCGCGCTTCGGGCTCGAATGTGTCGTGTACATGGGCGCCGTCGACGTCGAGCGGCAAAAGCCCAACGTCTTCCGCATGAAAATGCTGGGCGCGACGGTGAACCCGGTGCAGTCCGGCGCGCGCACGCTGAAGGACGCGATGAACGAGGCGTTGCGCGATTGGGTGACCAACGTCTCCAATACTTTCTATTGCATCGGCACGGCGGCGGGTCCGCATCCCTATCCGGGCATGGTGCGCGATTTCCAGTCGATCATCGGCAATGAGACGCGCGCGCAAATGCAGGAGGCGGAAGGGCGCTTGCCCGATTCGCTCGTCGCCTGCATCGGTGGCGGCTCCAACGCCATCGGCCTGTTCCACCCCTTCCTCGACGATCGCGACGTCGAGATTTACGGGGTCGAGGCAGCCGGCCACGGCGTCTCTGTGCCGAACGGCCATGCGGCGTCGATCGCCGGCGGTCGGCCCGGCGTGCTGCACGGCAACCGCACTTATCTGCTCATGGACGACGACGGACAGATTCTCGAAGGCCACTCGATTTCGGCGGGCCTCGATTATCCCGGCGTCGGCCCGGAGCATAGCTGGCTGCATCAGACCGGCCGCGTGAAATACCTCAACGCCACGGATAAGGAGGCGCTCGCCGCTTTCCAGATCTGCTCGAAACTGGAGGGCATCATCCCGGCGCTGGAGCCCTCGCACGCGATCGCCAAAGTGCTCGAGCTGGCGCCGCAGAAGCCGCAGGACCATCTGATGGTGATGAATCTGAGCGGCCGCGGCGACAAGGACATTTTTACTGTCGCGGAGGTTCTCGGCGAGATGTGACTGTAAGCATTAGGCTATTTTGGCTCTGGATTCCCGGTCGGGCTTTCAGCCCGCCGGGAATGACACATCCCAAGGCGAGCTGTCCAAGCGGCAAAGGTTTGAGGCACATTGCGCCCTCATCCTTCCCAAGGTCGAGGGCGCGCCGGTCACCGCGCAGGCTCTTCCGGCTCGCTGAGACCGAAAAGCCGGTTGCCTGTTCGGCGAATCGCCGGCAGGCGCGGATCGTTGGGGTCCTCCAGCAGCCATTGCGCGCCGACGACCGCGCAATATTGCACGAAGGCGAAGGACATCGGATCGTCGATGTCCGGGCGCATATGCGTCAGCAGGCACGCAAGCCCCTCGATTCGCGCGCAATCGACCTGGTTCAATATCTCGCGCACGATCGGCTCGCTCGCCGCGAGACGGCGGATTTCACGCTCGAAGCGGAAATCGAGCTCGAAGGGCTGCTCGCGCATCAGCGCGCGGATTTCCGCGTCGGTTTGCGCGGCCTCGTAACGTTTGCCCGCAATTTCGATGACTTGCGTGCGCCAGCGCTCCATCAGGGCGCGCAGGAAGGCGTCGCGGTCTTCGAAGTGGTGGTAGAAGCTGCCGCGCGTGCGCCGCGCCGACGCGGTGAGGCGATCGATCGTCAGCGCCGCCGGCCCTTCTTCCGCCAGCAGCTTTGCGGCGAGCGCCAGCCAGTCTTCCTTTTTGAAACGACTCATACAGTTAGGCTCGCACAGCGCGCGGCTCTTGCCAAAAACATACTGTGAGGTATGGTATTGCTATTGCCAATTTCATCTGGGGCGACCCGCGATGTTTTACGACTCCGATTTTATGCCTTTCACACCCAATGAGCGTCCGAGCCTTCGCTCGATGCAGCGTAACTTCCTCGAAACCTGGCCGCCCGCAGCCTATCGGGAGGGATTCTGGTCGTTGCGGGGTCTTTGGCCGATCATGCCGAAAACGATCTTCCTGACGGACCCCGCCCTGATTGAAGAAATGCTGCTCACGCGTGCGGAATTCTTCCAACGCGACATAATGACGGTTCAAGCGCTTGCAGGAGCAATCAACAAGGGCTCGTTGTTTTTTGCGGAGGGGGCCGACTGGAAATGGCAGCGGCGCGCTTTGGCGCCGGCGTTCCGGCACGAAAATCTTCTGGCGCTGACGCCGATTTTCACGCGCTGCACGGGGGAGCTTTGCCAAGCCTGGCGGCGGGAGCGGCCGACCAGGCCGATCGACGCCATGAGTGCGATGTCGGAAGTCACTTTCTCCATCATCGAAAGCGCCATTCTCGGCGCGCAGGGGACCTTCGACCGCGAGCGATTTCTCGCCGCGTTCACGCGGGCGCTTTCCGGCGTCAGTTGGCAGCGCATATTGGCGCTGCTCAGCCTGCCGAACTGGCTGCCCTTCCCGGGATCGTCGCAGATCAACCGCGACATGCGCTACCTCTATGACGAAACCGCGCGGATCGTCGCGGCGCGCCGCGCCACCCGCGCCCATACGCTTGCGATCGTCGATCTGATGCTCAACGCGAGCGATCCCGAGAGCGGCAGGGCGATGACGGATTCCGAGCTCATCGGCAATCTCTACGGGCTGATGGTCGCCGGACACGAAACCTCCGCCGTGGCGCTCGGCTGGAGTCTGTGGCTCCTCGCAAAGGATCAAGCGTCGCAGGAACGGCTGCGCGCGGAGGTCCAAGAGATCGCCGGCGCCGACGATATCGGGCCGGAGACGGTCGAGAGGCTGCAATTCACCAAACAGGTCGTTCAGGAGGCGATGCGCCTCTTCCCGCCCGCCGCCGCCATCGGCCGCCAGCCGCGGGAAGATACGACGCTGGGCCCGCATAAGGTTCTTGAGAAGGAGCCGATCTTTGTCGCGATCTGGGCGCTGCATCGTCACGAGAAATTATGGGACCAGCCGAGCGCCTTCGATCCCGACCGTTTCACGCCCGAAAAGGCCAAGGCGCGCCACCGTTGCGCCTATTTGCCCTTCGGCGCGGGCCCGCGCATCTGCATCGGGATGAGCTTCGCGATGCTGGAAATGACAGCCATTCTCGCGACGCTGGTTAGTGATTTTCGTTTCACAACGGTCGACGGCCATCGGTTGGAACTCGCCCCTGACTTTACGACGCGGCCAAGGGGAGGCCTGCCGCTGTGGGTGACGCCGGTTTGATGGCGGCGCGATGGATTTCGCGTCGGAAGCGGTTGCCGCGCCGGCGCCGAGCTTGTTCTGAGCGATGTTGCAGCGAACCTCGCAACTGCTATAGTTCCGACTGTGACAAACGTTTCGACATCTCCCCGCACCCTTTGGTGGCGCTCCTTCTAGGAGCGGCAGGGAACGTTTGTTTTGAAGACGAACCAAAGCCGCCGGTCGAGGCGGGCTCGTTTGTCTTCTATGATCCCAATTTCGCACTGGCGGCTCCACGCGAGAAATGAGACCGTCATGCGCGATTGCGAAAACGCCACCCCCGTCATTCTGACTGGCGACCGTCCGACCGGGCCTTTGCATCTGGGCCACTACGTTGGGACTCTCAAGAACCGTATCGAGATGCAGACGAGCCATCGACAATTCGTGCTCGTGGCTGATGCGCAAGGGCTCACAGACAATGCGGATAATCCTGACCGCATTCGGCGAAACGTTATCGAGGTCTGTCTAGATTATCTCGCCGTCGGCATCGACCCTGCCTACACGACAATCTGCCTGCAGTCCGCCATATCTGCGCTGAGCGAGCTGACGGTGCTTTACCTGAACTACGTCACCGTCGCCCGCTTAGAGCGCAACCCAACGATCAAAGACGAGATTCGGGCGCGCGGCTTCGGCCGCGACATTCCGGCCGGATTTTTATGTTATCCCGTCGCTCAAGCCGCCGACATCACGGCTTTCAAGGCGACGCTTGTGCCGGTAGGCGATGACCAAGTCCCCATCATCGAGCAAACCAACGAAATCGTCAGGCGCATAAACTGCCAGGCAGGTTGCGAGATCCTGTTGGAGGCAAAGGCGGTCGTGCCCAAGATCGGGCGGCTCCCCGGTGTCAGCGGAGAAGGAAAGATGAGCAAATCGCAAGGCAGTGCGATCTATCTCTCGGCTTCCCGCGCCGAAATCGAGTCGGCGGTCCGCCAAATGTACACTGACCCAGGCCATCTTCGCGCGTCGGACCCCGGCAAAGTCGAGGGCAATGTTGTCTTTACCTATCTCGACGCTTTCGACCCAGACGTTGACGCCGTGGCCGATTTGAAGGCGCGCTACCGTCGGGGCGGCTTGGGCGATGTGGCGCTCAAGCAGAGGCTCGTGGATGTTCTCGAGACTTTGATCGCTCCGATCCGAGAACGTCGCGCTGCGCTCGCCCGTCACCCGGACGACGTGCTCGATGTTCTCCGGCAAGGGACAAAGGCCTCAAAAATTACGGCGCAACAGACCCTCGACGAAACGAGGGAGGCATTGCGACTATCTGCCTTAGTGTGACGGCTTCCAGAACTAAAGCGCGGGGCGACTTTGGGCGGCGCTTGCGACGACCTTCGACGCCCCGCCAGGCATTCTCCTCAAGCTAATCGGGGCCGGCGAATGGGAACCACCACCAGAATATCCTCCTGCGCCTGCGGGCGCGTGCGTTGCGAGGCCATCGGCGAGCCGATCCTGAGCGCGGTCTGCTATTGCGCGGATTGCCAGGAAGGCGGCCGGCGGATCGAAGCGCTCCCCAACGCAGCGCCTGTCTGCGACCGTGACGGCGGCACGCCCTATCTGACTTACCGCGACGATCGGTTCCGTTGCGTCTCCGGCGCCGATCTTCTCCAAGATCATCGGCTGAAACCCAATTCATCGACGCGAAGAGTGGTCGCTTCCTGCTGCAACTCCGGCATGTTCGTGAAATTCGACCCCGGTTTCTGGGTGTCGACCTATCGGCTCCGATACGGCGGCGACCTGCCGCCCATCGAAATGCGGACTCAGATACGGCGCCGAAAGTCCGAGGAGGAACTGCCGACCGATGCGCCCAGCTACCGGGGATTTCCGCTGAAGCTTTTCTTGAGATTGGCCGCGGCGAGAATCGCCATGCTGACCGGACATTAGGCCGGCAAACCCGAGATTTGCGGATGCTCCTTCCAGTTGCGTCCCGGGCGAAATGGCGGCATGTAGGGCGCAAATTTTTCCACAGGCGCGCCCTCGAGGGCCCTATTCCAAACAGGACAGCAATGACCGCAGCCGTCGCGACGAAACTCGATCCCCAAAGCTGGCTCGCCAACGCCAAGGAGGCGCTCGCCGCCGTCGAGGCGCTCTATAATGACGCGCTCGCCAGCGTGCGCGCCCGCGTGACGAAGGACGGCAAGCTTTCCAACGAGCTGATCGAGGCCGACCAGCACGCCGCCCACGGTCTCTCCTGGTTCGCGACCTATGTGCAGGGCCTCAAGGAGCTCATCGACTACGCCGAGCGCCTTTCCGGCGAGGGCGCCTATGGCGAGACGGAAGAACTCCTGAACCAGATCGGCTTCGCCGAGCTGCTCGCCCAGGTCTATGGCGGCATTCCGATGAGCCAGGGCGAATTCGTCCGCCTCTCGGATTTCGGCCTTTCCTCGGCCAAGGTCGCCGCCGCGCGCCCGGCCTGCGTCGACGCGCTCATTCTTTCGGGCAATACGCCGGCGAACCGCGCCCGCCTTGCCGAGCTGATCGACCATCATTCCGCTGCCGAGACCGTCGGCGCCACCGGCCTCGACGAGACGCTGGAAGCCATCCGCAGCGAGATGCGCAAATTCGCCGCCGACAATGTCGTGCCCTTCGCCCATGAGTGGCATTCCAAGAACGCCTATATTCCGCTCGAGGTGATCGGCGGCCTCGCGGAGCTGGGCGTCTTCGGCCTCACCATTCCGGAGGAATATGGCGGCTCGGGCATGGGCAAAATCGCCATGTGCGTCGTCTCCGAGGAGCTGTCGCGCGCTTATATCGGCGTCGGTTCGCTCGGCACCCGCTCCGAGATCGCGGGCGAACTTATTCTCGTCGGCGGCACGGAAGCGCAGAAGCAGAAATATCTGCCGGGCATCGCGGCGGGCGAAATCCTCCCCACAGCCGTTTTCACCGAGCCGAACAACGGCTCCGACCTTGCGAATCTGCGCACCCGCGCCGTGCGCGAGGGCGACGTCTACAAGGTCACCGGCAACAAGACCTGGATCACCCATCCGGTCCGCGCCGACATCATGATGCTGCTGACCCGCACCAATCCGAATGAGAAGGGCTACAGGGGCCTCTCCATGTTCGTCGCCGAAAAGCCGCGCGGCACGGATGAAAATCCCTTCCCCGCGAACGGGATGACCGGCGGCGAGATCGAGGTGCTCGGTTATCGCGGCATGAAGGAGTTCGAGATCGGCTTCGACAATTTCGAGGTGCCGGCCGAAAACCTGCTCGGCGGCGAGGAGGGCAAGGGCTTCAAGCATCTCATGGAGACCTTCGAGTCCGCCCGCATCCAGACCGCCGCCCGCGCGCTGGGCGTGGCGCAATGCGCCCTCGACCTCGGCCTGAAATACGCGAAGGAACGCATCCAGTTCGGCAAGCCCTTGTTCGCCTTCCCGCGCGTCTTCAACAAGATCGTGTCGATGGCGGTGGAGGTTCACATCGCTCGCCAGATCACCTATTTCGCCGCGCGCGAGAAGGACGAGGGCAAGCGCTGCGACCTGGAAGCCGGCATGGCGAAGCTGCTCGGCGCCCGCGTCGCCTGGGCGGCGGCGGACAACGCCCTGCAGATTCACGGCGGCAACGGCTTCGCGCTGGAATATCCGGTCTCCCGCGTCCTCTGCGACGCGCGCATCCTCAACATCTTCGAGGGCGCGGCGGAAATTCAGGCGCAGGTCATCGCAAGGCGCCTGCTGGAGGGCTAACGCCATCTCTGCTTGAAGAGACCGCCTTTGGGTCTTTGTCGCCCCCGGCGGCCTGAAAGCCCGACCAGCGATCCAGAGCCACAAAAGCGCTGCTTTTGCTCTGGATTCCCGATCGCCCGCTTTGCGGGCGTCGGGAATAACAGCGCAGTTGGAACGCTATTTGCGGGGTCCCTTACGGGGCCCCGTTTTTTGTTGGCTAGCCGACAGCTTTGTCGGCTCGCTGTCGCGTGCTCTGCACAATGTTTTTGCAGTGCGACAACATGGCGCGGAGCGTTGTTATCCTTCGGGATAGCTTTTGGAGGCGGGTTGGAATTTACTCTGGCGAAAGCTTCTCGGCGCAATATATGTTGCAACGCACAAGCAGCGCGACATACATGAGCTAGAAGCTGGCGCGTCCACGAGCGGGAAAGGTTTTTCCGGCACGATGGTGACGGGCCAAGGAGGTCACTATGTTGGAAACAGTCAAAACATATCTCCAGGATTGGTCGGACGCCTGCGAATACGCGAATGAATGCGCCCCGGATCTCTCCTTCCTCGGCAATGGCGAGCCCTTCACGGCGCTGCTGTTCGTTGCGGCCGTCTGCTATCTAGCCTGGGCGATCAACGAGGCTGGCATCAAGCGTCGCGTGGTCTCGCTTGCGGCTGTCGCGCCCCAGGCCGCTGGCGATCTGAAGGCGGTTGTCGAAAAGCTGACGCCAGCCCCTGCGGCGGCCCCTGAGAAGCTCGCCGCCTGATACAGATGAGACGTGGGTGGGCGCGTCCTTTCGACGCGCCACGGCCACGCTTGCTCTCCCTCCCTCCAGCCGCCACATCCAAGGCGTGAGCTTTTGTGAGCGAGGGACGCTATGACCGCAGTTGCTGTCCATAATGGCGCGTGGGTTCTGATCGGCGACGGCCGACGCGCGCTGTTCTTCTCCAACCACGGCGACGCCGAGATTCTCGACCTGCGCGTGATCGAAACGCGCGTCGAAGAAAATCCGCCGACCCGCGAGCAGGGGTCGGATGCGCCGGGCCGCGCCTTCGCCGCCGCTGGCTCTCATGCGCGCAGCGGCATGGGGAATGTGGACTGGCATGAGCTCGAAGAAGAGCGCTTCGCCCGCGCCATGGCCGACCGCATCAACGCCGCCGCCGAAAGCGGCGAGATGAAGGAAATCGTCATTGTCGCCCCGCCCCGGACATTGGGCGAAATCCGCAAGGATCTGAGCGCCAAGGCGCAGAGCAAGGTCGCCGGCGAGCTGGACAAGGATTTGACCAAGCACCCGCTGCCGGAAATCGAGAAGGCCCTGGCGTTGAAGCCGCAGGCTTGATCTCAGAGCGCGGACGCTCGCAAGGCGAGCGCTGAAAAACCAACCGTCATGGCCGGGCTTGTCCCGGCCATCCACGCCAAGGGGCGCGGCCTACTAAGGGGACGGGTCCGAAACCCCCAGCACTGGGCCCAACCACCCACATGAGCTGGCGCTGCGCGGCGTGGATGGCCGGGAGGAGCCCGGCCATGACGCGGGAGGGTAGTGACGATGTGCCGGGGGAAGGGCTCGGCTAAGCCCCTTCCTATTTGCGGACGAGAAGGTCCGGCCGCCTTGCCCGTGTGAGCTTCAAAGCCTCTTCATGGCGCCATTTGGCGATCTTCGCATGGTCGCCGGAGAGCAGGATGTCTGGTATCGCGCGCCCCTCGACGTCGCGCGGCCGCGTATACTGCGGATATTCCAGAAGGCCGCCCTCGAAGCTCTCCTCTTCCCCGGAAAGCTCCTCGCCCATCACGCCCGGCAGCAGCCGCACGCAGGCGTCCATGAGCGCCAGCGCCGCGATCTCGCCGCCCGAGAGAATGTAATCCCCTATCGACACTTCCTCGAGGTTTCGCGCGGAGATGATGCGCTCATCGACGCCCTCGAAGCGCGCGCAGAGGATAATCGCGCCGGGCCCCTCCGCCAAAGCGCGCACCCGCTGTTGTGTGAGCGGGAGGCCGCGCGGGCTCATGAGCAGCCTGGGTCGCGGATCGTCCACGGGAGCCGCCGCGTCGATCGCCGCCGCGAGAACATCGGCGCGCATCACCATGCCGGGGCCGCCGCCTGCGGGCGTGTCGTCCACGGCGCGATGGCGGCCCAAGCCGTGCTCGCGGATCTGTTCCGTCTCCAGCGCCCAGACGCCCCGCGCCAGCGCGTCGCCGGCAAGCGAGTGGCCGAGCGGGCCGGGGAACATTTCGGGGAAAAGGGTGAGGATGGTCGCGCGCCACATGGGGGGCTTATGGCACGCCTGCGGCTGCGGGAGAATGGGCGATCGGTTATGTGGTCTCGTCGCGGAGATTTGCTGAAATGAATTTTTTGAGACTCGAGGTCAGAGGTCCGATCTGGAAATATCCCGGCCCCGGAGGCTGGCATTTTATCTCTCTCGACGGCGAGGATTCCAAAAGGCTGAAAGAAGAGCGGAGAATCAATCGCACCGGCTTCGGCTATGTGCCCGTCACAGTGACGCTCGGTTCCAGCGCCTGGGAGACGACCTTGTTTCCGTCGAAGGAGGGTCCCTATCTGCTCGCGATAAAGGCGAGCGTGCGCGCCAAGGAGCGGGTCGGAGTCGGCGACGAGGTTGCGGCAAAATGCGTCGTCAGGCTCTCTGATCCTCGCCCGGACGCCTTTCCGTAGGTCAGTCGGCCGGGCCTTCGATTTCCGCCGGCGGCTCGACGACGACCCGACCGCCCGCAACATCGACGATCGGAACCACCGCCTTGGTGAACGGCAGCAGGATCGTCTCGCCCTGCGGAGGTTGGATTTCGAGAATATCCCCCGCGCCAAAATTGATGAGGCCGACGACGTGGCCGATCAATTCGCCGTCACGCGTCTCGGCGCGCAGCCCGACGAGATCGGCAAGATAGAATTCGTCTTCGTCTTCCGGCGCCGGAAGCTTTTCGCGGGCGATGTAAAGCTCGACGCCCGTGAGCCGCTCGGCGGTCGAACGGTCGGCGACGCCCTCGACGCGCGCGACGAGCATGTCCTTGCCCTGCGGGCGGACGGATTGAAGCTTGAAGGTCTTGCCGCCGCTTTTATCGGTGAGCAGGCCGTAGGAGCCGATCGCGAGGGGATCAGCCGTGTGGCTTTGCAGGCGAATTTCGCCGCGCACGCCATGCGGCGCGCCGAAACGGCCGAGAAGGACGAGGTTGGGTTTGGTCATGGCGGCTTGGCCCCCTCCCTGCCCCTCCCCCGCTTACGCGGGAGAGGGGACGCTCGCGATCAGCATTGTGAATGAAGGCCACGACGTGCTCCCTCTCCCGCGAAGCGGGGGAGGGTTGGGGAGGGGGCAAAAAGCGATAGATTACGCAGCCGCGTCCGCAGCAGCGGCGGCGGCTTCGGCCGCGGCGGCGGCGCGTTCCTGGGCCTTCTTCTTCGGCTGGGCCTTCTCGGGATTGTTGCGGGCCTCGCGTTTCACCACGCCGGCGGCGTCGAGCAGACGGGCGACGCGGTCGGTCGGCTGCGCGCCCTTGGCGATCCACTCCTTGGCCTTCTCCAGATCGAGAATGACGCGGTCGGCGGCGTCCTTGGCCTTCAGCGGGTCGAAGGTGCCGAGCTTCTCGATGTAGCGGCCGTCGCGCGGCGAGCGGGAGTCGGCGACGACGACGCGATAGAAGGGGCGCTTCTTGGCGCCGCCGCGGGCGAGACGAATTTTGAGCGACATGTCAGTTTCCTTGTGAGTCTTTCGATTACTTTTTCTTTCCGAACGGGTTGAGCCCGCTCAGCAGTCCGCCGCCGAGCCCCGGAAGGTTCGGCTTCTGCGCAAGGAGATCGGCCGGGGGAGCGGCCGGAATGCCGGGGGCGCCGGGAGGGGCGCCGCCGAGCTTCTCCTGCAGTTTCTGCAGCTCCTCCTGCGAGGGCATTTGCATGCCGCCGGGGCCGAGCCCCATCATCTGCGCGGCCTTGCCCATGAGCCCGCCGCGCTTGCCGGCGCCGAAGGACTTCATGAGATCCGCCATCTGGCGATGCTGCTTGAGGAGCTTGTTGATATCCTCCACTTTCATGCCGGAGCCGGCGGCGATGCGCTTCTTGCGCGAGGCCTTGAGCAGATCCGGATTGCGCCGCTCCTGCGGCGTCATGGAGAGGATGATGGCGCGCTGGCGCTTGATGACCTTGTCGTCGAGATTGGCCTTGGCGAGCTGGTCCTTCATTTTGCCGACGCCCGGCAGCAGGTCCATCATGCCGCCGAGGCCGCCGATCTTCTCGACCTGGGCGAGCTGGTCGCAGAGGTCCTGAAGGTCGAACTTGCCCTTGGCCATGCGCGCGGCGGTCTTGCGCGCTTCTTCCGCGTCGATGGCGGCCGCCGCTTTTTCGACCAGGGCGACGATGTCGCCCATGCCGAGGATGCGGTTGGCGATGCGGCTCGGCGAGAATTCGTCGAGCGCGTCCATCTTCTCGCCGGTGCCGATGAGCTTGATCGGCTTGCCGGTGACGAAACGCATGGAGAGCGCCGCGCCGCCGCGGCCGTCGCCGTCCATACGCGTCAATACGATGCCGGAGAGGCCCACGCGCTCGTCGAAGTTCTTGGCGAGATTGACCGCGTCCTGGCCGGTCAGAGAGTCGGCGACGAGCAGGGTCTCATGCGGATTGGCGTAGGACTTGATGTCCGCCATCTCCTGCATGAGCGGCTCGTCGATATGGGTGCGGCCGGCGGTGTCGAGCATCACCACGTCGTAGCCTTGCAGACGCGCGGCCTCCATGGCGCGACGCGCGATCTGCAGCGGAGTCTGATTGGGCTCGATCGGCAGCGTGTCGACCTCGACCTGGCGGCCGAGCACGGCGAGCTGCTCCTGCGCAGCGGGGCGCTTCACGTCGAGCGAAGCCATCAGCACGCGCTTGTCGTGACGCTCCTTGAGCCGCTTGGCGATCTTGGCCGTGGTCGTGGTTTTGCCGGCGCCCTGCAGGCCGACCATCATGATGGCGACGGGCGGGCGGGCGGCGAGGTCGATCGGCTGCGCCGTCTCGCCCAGCGTCTCGATCAGCACGTCATTGACGATCTTGACGACCATCTGGCCGGGGGAGACGGATTTGATGACGCCGGCGCCGACCGCGCGGTCGCGCACCTTGTCGGAGAAGGAGCGCACGACATCGAGCGCGACGTCGGCCTCGAGCAGCGCGCGGCGGATTTCGCGCAGCGCCTCGTTGACGTCGGCCTCGTTCAGCGCGCCACGGCGCGTGAGCTTGTCGAATACGGCGGAGAGCTTGTCGGAAAGGCTCTCGAACATTTTGTCACTCCTGCAGCGCCTGCGTCAGCCGCCGCGCCAAAGCAAAACGCGCCCGGGGGCGCATCGCGCTGCCGGGCGTTGGCCTGCCGCCTCACGGGACGGCTCGGCTGGTCGAACTTTTTTCTCTTTCGAGATCAGCGCGCTTTTTAGGAGCGTCGGGGCGCGTCTGTCAATGGCGGCGGATCAGCGCGTTCCGCCGAGCCGCTGCAGCAAGCCGAGATTCTCAAAAAACATCTCCCGCGCCGTCGGGCTGATGGCGGCATGGCCTTCGTCGGCGACGTAGAGAAGCTCCAGCTCCTTGAGCCGGGCGAATTGTTCTTCGGCGAGACGCGCCGCCTCCTCCATGCCGCCCGAGCCCGCGCCGTCGCGGATATAGCGGGCGAGTTCGATCACATTCTCGGGCGTCGGGTCCGGCGGAAGGCTCATGGTGGCTTCGCTCCTGTACGAAGGAAGCCTGGGCGGAAAATCCTAAACGCGCCGGTGTGCGGAATATATAAAAAGCTTACGATCGGGTGCGAGGCATTCCCGTGGTTTATCCGGGCTTTCCGCACCGCAATGATTTTTATGAACCAGCGCCGTCATTGCGAGCGAAGCGAAGCAACCCAGGACCGCAATAGCTGCCCTGGATTGCTTCGTCGCTGCGCTCCTCGCAATGACGGCGGTCACTGGTTTTCCGCCCCTCCGGTAAGAAACGGGAGGGGAAGGCGTGAAGGCCGTCGATCAGAGACCGTAGATCCTTGCGAAATCCGCATCCTTGGCGGCGACCTGCTTGGCGAGGTCGACTACGACCTTGCACTGCTTCCAGGTGGCGTCGTCCTGCATGCGGCCGTCGATCATCACCGCGCCAGTGCCGTCGGGCATCGCCTCCAGCACGCGCTTGGCGAAGGCCACTTCCTTCGGATCGGGCGAGAAGACGCGCTTGGCGATCTCGATCTGGGTCGGATGCAGCGACCAGGCGCCGGCGCAGCCGAGCAGGAAGGCGTTGCGGAACTGGGACTCGCAGGCCGGGCCGTCGGAGAAATCGCCGAACGGGCCGTAGAAGGCCTTGATGCCGGCCGAGGCGCAGGCGTCGACCATTTTGGCGATGGTGTAGTGCCAGAGGTCCTGCTGGAAGGTCGCGCGCAGGCCAGCGCCCGGATCGGCGTCGGCGATGACCTTATATTCCGGATGGCCGCCGCCCACGCGGGTGGTCTTCATGGCGCGCGAGGCTGCAAGATCGGCCGGCCCGAGCGAAATGCCGTGCATGCGCGGGGAGGCCGCGGCGATGGCGTCGACGTTCTTGACGCCCTCAGCGGTCTCCAGAATGGCGTGAATGAGGATCGGCTTGGTCACGCCGTTCTTGCCCTCGAGCTGGGCGAGAAGCTGGTCCAGATAGGCGATGTCCCAGGGGCCTTCGACCTTGGGCAGCATGACGACGTCAAGCTTGTTGCCCACTGCGCCGACGATCTCGATCATGTCGTCGAGCGCCCAGGGGCTGTTCAGCGAATTCATGCGGGTCCATAGGCCCGTCGAGCCGAAATCGGTCGACTTCGCCATCTCGATGAAGCCAGCGCGGGCGGCTTCCTTGGCGTCGGCAGGAATCGCGTCCTCGAGATTGCCGAGCACCACGTCGACCTGCTTGGCGATTTCCGGAACCTTGGCGCGCATTTTTTCGAGATGCGGCGGCACGAAATGGATCATGCGCTCGACCTTGACCGGCAGCTCGCGATAGGGAGCCGGCGCGCCAATGGCCAGCGGACGGTAGAACTGATTAGGCAGTTTCATGCGGGAAAGCTCCGTCACGCGCGTTCCCTTTTAGGACGAGCGGCCGAAGGGCCGAAGGGACGCGGAAAAGACGGGGTCGAGCTAGCGCAGACGGGACGGATTGGCAATGGCGCGGCGAAAAGCGCGTGAGGAACGACCATCCGGGGCTTTCCGCATGGCGCGCGCGAGGCCATGATACGCAATAGGACCCCGCCGGATCATCCAATCCTCATGACACGACCCAGTTGGCGAGCTGACCCGAGCGAGATCGCGGCGATTGTTTCGGCCCGCCACGGCGATCCCTTTGGCGTCCTCGGGCCCCATGAGACCGGCGACGGCCTCGTCATTCGGGCGTTCATCCCGGGCGCCGAGAAGGCGAGCGTCGAGAGTCCGCAGGGCCAGCCCGTCGCCGCGCTCGAGCGCGTTCACCCGGACGGCTTTTTCGAGGGGCTCGCCTCTATAGACCCAGGCGCGCCCTATGTTCTGGCGGCGTCGAACGGTCAATCACAGTGGCGCTTCGCCGACCCTTACGCCTTCCCGCCCTTCCTCGGCGCGATGGACGACCATCTCTTCATCGAGGGCGCGCATCGGAAACTCTATGAGCGTCTCGGCGCCCATGTCGTGAGGCATATGGGCGTCGAGGGAACCAATTTCGCCGTCTGGGCGCCGAACGCCAGGCGCGTCTCCGTCGTCGGCGATTTCAACCAGTGGGACGGACGGCGCGCGCAAATGCGCAAGCGCGTCGATAGCGGCATTTGGGAGATCTTCCTTCCCAGCGTCGCCGCCGGCGCGGTCTATAAATATGAGATCATCGGCCGCGACGGAAATCTCCTGCCGCTGAAGGCCGATCCTTTCGGCTTCGAGGCGGAGCTGCGCCCCTCGACGGCTTCCGTCGTCGCCTCCGACGCGCCGCATGACTGGGGGGACGAAAAGCACCTGCGCGCGCGCGCCGCGCGCGACCCGCGCCGCGCGCCCATGTCGATCTATGAGGTTCACCTGCCCTCCTGGCGGAAAGCAGATGGTTGGCGCTTCCTCACCTATGACGAGCTTGCCGATCAGCTTGTCCCTTACGTCGCCGATCTGGGCTTCACCCATATCGAGCTTCTGCCGATCAACGAGCATCCGCTCGACGCCTCCTGGGGCTATCAGCCGATCGGCCTGTTTGCGCCGACGCGGCGCCACGGCGACGCGGAAGGGTTCAAGCGCTTTGTCGACCGCGCGCATCAGGCGGGACTCGGCGTCATTCTCGACTGGGTCCCCGCGCATTTTCCGACCGACGAACATGGCCTCGCGCAATTCGACGGCGGGCCGCTCTACGAGCATCCCGATCCGCGCCGCGGCTTTCACCCCGACTGGAACACGGCGATCTATGATTACGGCCGGCGCGAGGTCGCAAATTTCCTGATCGCCAATGCGCTCTACTGGTGCGACCGCTTCCACATCGACGCTCTACGCGTCGACGCCGTCGCCTCCATGCTCTACCTCGATTATTCGCGCGAGCCGGGCGCATGGGCGCCCAATCCCGACGGCTCCAACGACAACAAGGACGCGGTCGCCTTTCTTCAAAACTTCAACACGCTCGTTTACGGGCTTTACCCCGGCGTCGTGACCATTGCGGAAGAGTCGACTTCCTGGGCCGGCGTCACGCGGCCGGTCGACAGGGGCGGGCTCGGCTTCGGCTTCAAATGGAACATGGGGTGGATGAACGACACGCTGCGCTACATGTCGTCCGATCCGGTCTATCGCAAATGGCGGCACAATGAGATCACCTTCGGCCTGCTCTACGCATTCGCCGAAAATTTCGTCCTGCCGCTCTCGCATGACGAGGTCGTCCATGGCAAAGGCGCGATCGTCTCGAAAATGCCCGGCGACGAATGGCGGCGCTTCGCGGGCGCACGCGCTTATTACGGCTTCATGTGGGGCCACCCCGGCAAGAAGCTCCTCTTCATGGGGCAGGAATTCGGCCAGACAAGCGAATGGGATTATGCGCGCGAGCTCGAATGGGGGTTGCTGGCGCACGCCTTCCACAAGGGCCTGCGCGATTTCTTGCGTGACCTGAACCGCCTCTGTCGCAAACACGAGGCGCTCCATGCGCGCGATTGTGAGAGCGAGGGATTTGAATGGGTCGCGGTCGACGACGCGGAGTGTTCCGTCTTCGCCTTTCTGCGCTACGGCGCCGAACGTACGCGGCCGATTCTCGTCGTCTCAAACTTCACGCCCGTGCCGCGGCCCAATTACCGCCTGGGCCTGCCCTACGCGGGGCGTTGGCGTGAAATCCTCAACTCGGACGCCAGCCATTACGGTGGCTCCGGGCAAGGCAATCTTGGCGGGGTGGAAGCGAAGGAAGAGGGCTTCGCCGGCTTCCCGGCGACGGCCGAGATCCAAATCCCGCCGCTCGCCACTTTATTCTTCGAATTCGAAAACGACGGACTAAAATGAAGCTCGAATCGCATCTTTCGCGAACTGGACGTGACTGATGGCCGCCTATGACAATCCGCCGTACGCGCGCCACGCCATGGCCTATGTCCTCGCCGGCGGGCGCGGCTCGCGGCTCATGGAATTGACCGACCGGCGGGCCAAGCCCGCGGTCTATTTCGGCGGCAAATCGCGCATCATCGACTTTGCATTGTCCAATGCGCTCAACTCGGGCATTCGCCGCATCTGCGTCGCGACGCAATATAAGGCGCACAGCCTCATCCGCCATTTGCAGCGGGGCTGGAGCTTCTTTCGCGTCGAACGCAACGAGAGCTTCGACATTTTGCCGGCGAGCCAGCGCGTTTCCGAAGACCACTGGTATCTCGGCACGGCGGACGCCGTCTATCAGAACCTCGATATCGTCGAAGGCTACGATCCCAAATTCATCGTTCTTCTTGCGGGCGATCACGTCTACAAGATGGATTACGAGCACATGCTCAAACAGCATGTGGAGCAGGGCGCAGACGTCACCATCGGTTGTCTCGAAGTCCCTCGAAGCGAAGCGTCCGGCTTCGGCGTGATGCATGTCGATCAGAACGACAGCATCATCTCATTCATCGAAAAGCCTGCCGATCCGCCCGCCATGCCCGGCCATCCAGACCGCGCGCTGGTCAGCATGGGCATTTATGTCTTCGAGGCGAAATTTCTCTACGAGCAGCTTCGCCGCGACGCGCAGGACCTCGGCTCCACGCATGATTTCGGCAAGGACATCATTCCTTACATCGTGAAGCACGGCAAAGCCGTCGCCCATCATTTCTCCCGCTCCTGCGTGCGCGCGGCGAGCGAGCAGAACGCCTATTGGCGCGACGTCGGCACTGTCGACGCCTATTGGGCGGCCAATATCGACCTCACCGATTTCGTGCCCCAGCTCGATCTCTATGATCGCAACTGGCCGATATGGACCTATGCGGAAATCACGCCGCCTGCGAAATTCGTGCACGACCAGGTGGGCCGCCGCGGACAGGCGCTTTCTTCGCTCGTCTCCGGCGGCTGCATCGTCTCCGGCTCGACGCTGCGTCGCTCGTTGCTTTTTACCGGCGTGCGCGTGAACTCCTACGCCTCGGTCGAGAATGCGGTGATTCTTCCTTACGTCGATATCGGCCGTTCGGCGCGGCTCGCCAATGTGGTGGTCGATCGCGGCGTGCGCATTCCGCAGGGCCTCGTCGTCGGCGAAGACCCCGAAGAGGATGCACGGCGCTTCCGCCGCACCGAGCAGGGCATCTGCCTCATTACACAGCCGATGATCGACAGGATTGCGTCATGAGCGCGCGCGTTCTCGCCGTCGCCTCCGAGATGAGCCCGCTCGTCAAAACCGGCGGGCTGGCCGATGTCGTGGGCGCGCTGCCGGGCGCGCTTGCGGGTGAAGGCGTCGAGACGCGCACGCTCATCCCCGGCTATCCGGAAGCGCTTGCGGCGCTCGGCGTGGGCGAGACGGTTCTTTCTTTCGACGATCTCTTCGGCGGGCCCGCATGGGTGCATGCCGGGCGTCTGGGCGCAAGCATCGTCTATACGCTCGTCGCGCCGCATCTTTATGCGCGCGAGGGCGGGCCTTACACTGACGAGAATGGCGTCGATTATCCGGACAACGCCTTCCGCTTCGCGGCGCTCGCCTGGGTCGGCGCGCAGATGGCGCAGGGCGCGCTCGCCGATTTTACGCCGGATGTCCTGCATGCCCATGATTGGCAAGCGGCGCTTGCGCCCGCCTATCTGCATTACAGCGGCAGGCCGCGGCCGGCGACGATCGTCACGATTCACAACATCGCTTTCCAAGGGCAGTTCGCGAAGGAGCTGCTCACCGAGCTGCGCCTGCCGCCGCAATCCTTCCAGATGGAGGGCGTGGAATATTACGGCGCGATCGGCTTTCTCAAAGCCGGCCTGCAGCTTTGCGACCGCATCACCACCGTCTCCCCGAGCTATGCGCAGGAGATCGAAACGCCTGAATTCGGCATGGGGCTCGATGGCCTGTTGCGCGCGCGCGCCGATGTCGTGAGCGGCATTCTCAACGGCGTCGATGAGGACGTGTGGAACCCCGCCACCGACGAGCGTATCGACGCGACCTATGACGCCGCGACCATATCGGCTCGGGCGAAAAACAAAGCGGCGCTGCAAGTGCGCATGCATCTCGACGCTGATCCCGACGCTTTTCTCCTGGGCGTCGTCAGCCGCATGTCCTGGCAGAAGGGGCACGACCTGCTGCTCGCCACTCTGTCGTCGCTCATGGCGCGTCATGCGCAGCTCGCCTTGATCGGCACGGGCGAGAAGCATCTCGAAGAAAGCTTCCTCGCCGCGCGGGACGCCTATCCCGGCCGCGTCGCCGTGTGGGTTGGATACAGCGAGGATCTGGCGCATCTCATTCAGGCGGGCGCCGACGCTTTCCTCGTCCCTTCGCGCTTCGAGCCATGTGGGTTGACGCAGCTTTACGCCTTGCGCTACGGCGCTGCGCCGATCGTCTCGCGCGTCGGCGGATTGAAGGATACGATCATCGACGCGAATGAGATGGCGGTCCAGGCCGGCGTCGCCACAGGTCTCCAATTTTCACCGCCGACGGCGGAGGCGCTCGACCTCGCGCTTCGCCGGGCGCAGGAAATTTTCAGGGACAAGGACACGTGGCGCAAATTACAATTGAACGGCATGAGCACGGACGTCTCCTGGCGCCATCCGGCGAAACGCTATGCGACGCTGTATCGCGAGGCGATCGCCTCACGAAGCTGAGGGGCTCCTTACCCCCTCCCTGTCCCTCCCCCGCTAAAGCGGGAGAGGGGACGCTCACGATCGGCATTGTTCATGAAGGTCGCAATGTAGCTCCCTCTCCCGCGAAGCGGGGGAGGGCTGGGGACGGGGCCTGATGCGCATCTCCCCCGGCGCCCCGGAACCATTCGGCGTCACGCTCGACGATACGGGCGCCAATGTCGCCGTCTTCTCGGCCCATGCCGAAGAAATTCATCTCTGTCTTTTCAATGAGCGCGGCGCCGAAACGCAGCGCGTTCGGCTCCCGGCAAAAACCGGCGACGTCTTTCACGGACATTTCGAAGGATTGAAAGAAAGCCAGCGTTACGGCCTGCGTGCTTACGGCCCTGACGCCCCGCATGAGGGCCATCGCTTCAATGGCGCGAAGCTTCTCATCGATCCTTACGCGCTCCTGCTCGATCGCGCGACTACGCTGCATGAATGCATGTTCGCATCCGGCGCGGCCGCTCAGGCAGACAGCGCGCCTTTCGTCGCCAAAGGCGTGATGACGCGCCCACAAGCGGCGACGCCTTCGCGCCCACGCCATTCGTGGCGCGACACGATCATCTATGAGATGCACGTTAAGGGCTTCACTGCGATGCACCCGGATGTGCCGCCGCAATTGCGCGGCACATTTGCGGGCCTCGCGCATGAGGCGTCCATCGCGCATTTCACAAAGCTTGGCGTCACCACGCTCGAGCTCTTGCCCGGCGCCGCCTGGATCGACGAGCGCCATCTGCCGTCGCTGGGCCTCAGGAATTACTGGGGCTACAACCCCATCGCCCTGATGGCCCCCGATCCGCGTCTCGCGCCGGGCGGATGGCGCGAGGTGCGCGAAGCGGTCGACGCGCTGCATGCGGCGGGCCTCGAAGTTATCATCGACGTCGTCTTCAACCATACGGGCGAGAGCGACGAATTGGGGCCAACGCTATCGTTGCGCGGCCTCGACAATGCGAGCTATTACCGCCTCGCCGAGGATCGCGCCCGCTATGTGAACGATGCCGGCTGCGGCAATATCCTTGCCTTCGACCGCGCGCCTGTCGTGCGTCTCGCCATGGATGCGCTGCGCGCCTGGGCAATCTATGGCGGCGTCGACGGCTTTCGCTTCGATCTCGCGACGACGCTGGCGCGTCTTCCCTCGGGCTTCGACCGCAACGCGCCTTTCCTCGCTGCGCTGCTGCAGGACCCGATTCTGCGCGACTTGAAGCTTATCGCCGAGCCTTGGGATATGGGCCCCGGCGGTTATCAGCTCGGGCATTTTCCGGCCGCCTTTGCCGAATGGAACGACCGCTATCGCGATTGCGCGCGGCGCTTCTGGCGCGGCGACGCTGTGGGCGTGGCGGAGCTTGCGACCCGCTTCGCCGGCTCGCAGGATTTCTTCCCGCGCCGCGGCCCCTCTCGCAGCGTCAATTTCATCACCGCCCATGACGGCTTTACGCTGCGCGACCTCGTTTCCTATGCGCGCAAGCACAATGCGGCGAATGGCGAGAACAGCCAAGACGGAACGAACGAAAATTTCTCCTGGGACAATGGCGCCGAAGGCGAGACCGACGAACCGAGCATCTGTGCGGCGCGCTTGCGTGACCAACGCAATCTCTTGGCGACGCTGCTGCTCTCGCGCGGAACGCCCATGCTCTCCATGGGCGCGGAGCTGGGCCATACGCAAAGGGGCAACAACAATTCTTATGCGCAGGACAATGAAACAAGCTGGATCGATTGGGCGGCGGCCGATCCTTCGCTGATCGATACGGCTGCGCGGTTAACAAGGCTGCGCAAGGCGCATGTCGCCCTGCGTGACGATCGCTTTCTCGACGGCGGCGCGCATGACGGCGCCCTTCTTCCCGACGTCGAATGGCTCGGCGCCGACGGCGCGCCGATGCGTGACGAGGATTGGCGACGCGGCGGCGCCGAAGCGCTCATTGCGTCTCTCTATGCGAATGACGACCGCGTTCTCGCGATCTTCCACCGGGGCGCTTCGCCTTTGGAGGTAACGCCGCCCCCTGCGCGCGACGGGTATGAGTGGCGCGTGGTTTTCGACGCTTCTGACAGCGTCATGGGTCTGAGCGTTTCGGACAGGTTGACGGCGTCGGCGCGTAGCGTCCTGCTTCTCGTCGAGGAAAAAAACGCCGCGCGCCGCGCGCCTGCTCGCGTAGACGACGCCATGCTCGTGCGTCTTGCCGAAGCCGCCGGAGTCTCGGCGCATTGGCGCGACGTCGACGGCGTGGCGCATGACGTTCCGCGCGAGACGCTCTTAAATCTTCTGCAACGCCTCGGTTTGCCGGCGCAGAGTCGCGCCGAAGCGATAGACAGCCTCGCTCGCCTCGCCGCGATGCGCGATCGACGCGCGCTTCCGCATCACGCCGTCGCGCGCGACGGAGAATCAATTAATCTGCGCTTGGCGGCCCCTGATGGGCGCACGCCATGGCATCTTGTCTTATGGGATGAAGCCGGGCGCGATGAGCGCAACGTTAAACTCTCGGCGCTCTCGCCCTATGCATGGCGCGGCGTTGATGGCCGCATCAATCATGGATATCGCGCGCAATTGCCGGCGCTCCCATCGGGTCGGTATATTTTGCACGGGGAACAAGAAAACCTTGCGTGCCATCTGATCGTTTCGCCCGCGCATTGCTATCTGCCGCAGGATCAGCACAGCTTCGGCGTTTCCGCGCAGCTCTATTCCTTGCGTCGCGACGGCGATCAGGGGATCGGCGACTTCACGACGCTCGCGCGGCTCGCGCGAAACAGTGCCGAGGCCGGCGCGGCGCTGGTCGCGATCAATCCGCTACATGCGCTCTCTTTCCAGGATCGTTCGCGCGCGAGCCCCTATTACCCGTCCGACCGGCGCTTTCTCGATTCGCTCTACATCGATCTCGAAAGCCTTCTTGGCGACGGCTTCGACGAAGCAACCGCGCGTGCGCTGTCGACGCGCGACATGGTCGATTATCCCGCCGTCCATGTGTTGAAACAGCAGGCGCTCGAAACAGCATTCGCGCGTTTCGATGCGCTTGCGCATCGGCAGCAAGACCACGCGCTCGTGGCCGATTTCACGAAATTCGTCGTGGGCCGCGGCGAGGCGCTCACGCGTTTTGCTTTGTTCGAAACGATCAGCGAAGCGCGCAGCGGCGCAGATTGGCGCCACTGGCCGCAGGAGCTGCGCGACGGCGCGCCAACTGCGCTCGCCGCTTTTGCTCTGGAGCACGCAACGCGCATCCTCTTCCATCGCTTCCTGCAGTGGATCGCCGATCGCCAATTCGCACAAGCGGCGCAAGACGCGCGGGACGCGGGCCTTTCGCTCGGCGTCTGCCGCGATCTCGCCGTCGGCGCCGCGCCCGACGGCGCCGAAAGTTGGAGCAAGGCCTCTCGCCTCCTGAGCGGCTTCTCCATCGGCGCGCCGCCCGATCCCTTCAGCCGCGAGGGCCAGAGCTGGGGGTTGCCGGCGCCCGACCCGCTGGCGGTGGAGAAAGACGCCGGCGCGGATTTTGCGGAGCTGCTGCGCGCAAATATGCGTCACGCCGGGGCGTTGCGCATCGATCACGCGATGGGGCTGGCGCGGCTTTTTCTTGTGCCCGAGGGCGAGAAGGCCGCCATGGGCGCCTATGTCTCCTATCCACTCGAGACCTTGCTGGCGCAGCTTGCGTTGGAGAGTCAGCGCGCGCGCTGCATGGTCGTCGGAGAAGACCTCGGCACGCTGCCCTGGGGCTTCCGCGAACGGCTGGAGGCGGTGGCTGTGCTGAGCTATCGCGTCGTCTGGTTCGAACGCGCCGGTGAAAGCTTCATCCAGCCGAGCGAATATCCGGTAAAGGCCATGGCTTGCGTCTCTACCCATGATCTTCCGACGCTGGAAGGCTGGTGGCGCGGCGTGGATATAGACGAAAAGGAAAGGCTTGCGATTCTCACCTCTGAAGCGGCGACGGCCGAGCGCGTCGCCCGCGCAAAAGACAAGCGCGCGATGCTCGACGCCTTGCGCGGCGAAGGCCTGTTCGACGCCGCTGCGGAAGATGTCGCGTTCGACGACGCGCTCGCGATGGCGCTCCATCATTTCGTCGCCCGCGCGCCGTCCCTGCTCGCCATGGCGCAGCTCGATGATCTGGCTGGTGAAAGCGTCGCCGTCAATCTTCCCGGTACAGACGTTGAGCGGCTGAACTGGCGGCGCAAGCTCGGCCCTTCGGTGGAAAAGCTTTTCTCCGCGCCCCGCGCGGCGGCGATCATCGCTGGGATTCGCCGCATTTCGGTCTAGATTGAGTCGGCATAGTCTCGGCAATCCACAAAACAGGGGCCTTTAAGCGCGCATGGGATGGGCGAATGAGCAATTGCGAACAGGCGAGGGGCGCGGTCTCTTCATCGTGCTGTCGCTGGCTGCCGCCGTCTCCGCGCAGGCGGAGGAAAAACCGGTAAACTCCGCCGATCCAATTGATCTTTCGTCCAAGCGCCTGGAGCTGCGCGGGGTCGAGACCACGATAGACGAGGCGAGGGAGCGGGCGAAGAAGCTCGAGGGAGAGCTCGCCGCGCATGCCGCCATACGCGAAAATCTCAACAAAGTGCTGCTCGACGCCACCGGCCGGCTGCAGGAGACGGAAGAGCACGCAGCCCAGATCGAGGAAAGGCTCGCCAAGCTCGCGGGCGACGAGAAGAAAATCGTCGACTCGCTCGAAAGCCGCCGCGCCGCGATCGGCCAGGTGCTGATGGTTCTCCAGCGCATGGGCCGGCGCCCGCCGCCGGCGCTCCTGGCCCGCCCGCAGGATATTCTCGACGCGCTTCGCGCCTCGCTGGCGCTGGGCGATATGCTGCCGCAAATGCGCGCGGAGGCGCGCGCTCTGCAGAGCGACCTCGCCGAGCTTGTCCGTCTTCGCGAAATCGCCCGCCATGAGCAGGACCGCCTCACCGAAGAAAAGAAGGGGCTCTCGGAGCAGCGCGCGCGGCTCGGCGAGTTGATCGCCATGCGACAGGAGGCGATCGAAACCGCGCAATCTGCGATGCAGAAGGAGGCCGCGCGCGCGGCGACTTTGGCGCGCCAGGCGTCGAGCCTGAAAGATCTTATCACGCGCATGGAGGCCGAAAGCGAAGCGGCCCGCAAGGCGGCCGAGGCCGCGCGCAAGGCCGATGAGGAGCGAGCGGCGGCGCAGGCGAAGCTCAGCGAGGAGCAGCGCCGCAAGGCGCTGGCGGCGCCCTTCAAGGATGCTGCGCGCCTTGCGCCTGCGGTTTCCTTTGGCGATCTCAAGGGCAAGCTGAACTTCCCGGTGGCGGGGCTGGTGCTCAAGCGCTTCGGCGCGCCGGACGGTTTCGGCGGCAAGGAAAAAGCCTATTACATCGGCGCCCGGGACAATGGCGTCGTGGTCGCGCCCTGCGACGGCTGGGTTCTGTTCTCAGGACCTTACAGGAGCTACGGACAACTCTTGATCCTAAACGCAGGCGGCGGCTATTATGTCGTCCTGGCCGGCATGAATCGCTCTAATGTGAACGTCGGACAATTCGTCCTGGCGGGCGAGCCGGTGGCCAGCATGGGAGACGGAGCCGCGCAGACGGCCGCAACCGTCGCGATCGGCGCGAAACAGCCCATTTTGTATGTCGAGTTCCGCAAGGACGGTAACTCGATCGACTCGAGCCCATGGTGGGCCAAGTCAGACAGTCGGAAGGTCGGCGGATGATTCGCAAAACTGCTCTAATCGCAACCGGAATCGCCATCGGAGCCGGAAGCGCGACGCTCGGCCAACAGGCCCGCGCTCTGATCGGCACGCCGGCCGCCGCCGCGACCACCGCAGACACATATAAATTCCTCAGCCTCTTCGGCGACGTGTTCGACAAGGTCCGCGCCGATTATGTCGAGAAGCCCGATGAGCAGAAGCTCGTCGAAAACGCCATCAACGGCATGCTCACGTCGCTCGATCCGCATTCGAGCTATCTCGACGCCAAGGGCTTCAAGGACATGCGGACCCAGACCGAGGGCAAGTTCGGCGGTCTGGGCATCGAAGTCACGCAGGAAGACGGCCTGGTGAAGGTCGTCACGCCGATCGACGACACGCCGGCCTCGCGCGCGGGCATCATGTCCGGCGACCTCATCGGCGCCATCGACGACGAGAACGTCCAGGGCATGACGCTCAATCAGGCCGTCGACAAAATGCGTGGCCAGATCAACACGCCGGTCAAGCTGACGGTCTACCGCGGCAAGGACAAGGACAAGATCGAGGTCAAGATGACCCGCGCCGAGATTCACATCAAATCGGTGCGCTCGCGGACCCAGGACAATGACATCGCCTATGTTCGCATCTCCCAGTTCAACGAGGAGACGGCGGACGGCCTGCGCAATGCGATGGCCAAGGCGCAGCAGGAGATCCCGGCCGACAAGTTCAAGGGCTATATCATCGACCTGCGCAACAATCCGGGCGGCCTGCTCGACCAGTCGATACAGGTGGTCAACGCCTTTATCGACAAGGGCGAGATCGTCTCGACGCGCGGCCGCAACGCCGACGAGACCCAGCGCTACAACGCCCGCCCCGGCGATCTCTCCAAGGGCAAGCCGGTCGTGGTGCTGATCAACGGCGGCTCGGCCTCGGCCTCCGAGATCGTCGCCGGCGCGCTGCAGGATCATAAGCGCGCGACGCTCATCGGCACGCGCTCCTTCGGCAAGGGCTCGGTGCAGACCATTATCCCGCTCGGCGGCGCGGCTGGCGCGCTGCGGCTCACGACGGCGCGCTACTACACGCCGGCGGGCCGTTCGATCCAGGCCAAGGGCATCGATCCCGACATGCAGATCCTGCAGGAAGTGCCGGACGAGCTGAAGGGCAAGGACGACACCAAGGGCGAGGCTTCGCTCAAGGGCCATCTCAAGAATGGCGACGACGAGAAGACGGGCTCGCAGGCCTATGTCCCTCCGGACGAGAAGAAGGACAAGCAGCTGAACGCGGCGATCGAGCTGCTGCATGGCAAGTCCCGGGCGCAGATCATGGCCGAGCAGACCAAGGAAGTCGCCAAGGACTCGACAAAAGCCCCGACCAAGGCCAATTAAGCGGGGCGGACAGGGCTAAAGAAGCGGGCGCTGCGGGAAAGCGGGGTCCGCTTTCTCATTTCTGGGGGTTGAGCGCCGCTGCTCTGATTTCCCGATCGCGCTTCGCGCGTCGGGAATGACAGCGGGCGATTATCGAAGGATCCGACGTTCTCGATGCCGAATATCCTCGACTACGCCAATCCGACGCGCTTCCTCAATTTTGCGCGCATTGTCCTGCCCTGGCTTTCCGGCCTGACGCTCATTCTGCTCGCCGTCGGGCTCTACGGCGCTTTCACCGCGCCGCCCGACTACCAGCAGGGCGAGACGGTGCGGATCATGTATATCCATGTGCCGTCGGCTTGGCTGGCGATCTTTGCTTATGTGGTGATGACCTCGGCGTCGCTCGGCGTTCTGGTCTGGAAGCATCCGCTCGCCGACGCCGCGCAGAAGACCGCCGCCTCGCTCGGCGCGGCCTTCACCTTCGTCTGCCTCGTCACCGGCTCGCTGTGGGGCAAGCCGATGTGGGGGACCTATTGGGTGTGGGACGCCCGGCTCACCTCGATGCTGGTGTTATTCCTGCTCTATCTCGGCCTCATCGCCGTGCGGCAGACGATGGACGACACCCCGCGCGGCGCGCGCATCGCCTCCATCATGACGCTTGTCGGCGCTATCGACATTCCCATCATCAAATATTCGGTCGATTGGTGGAACACGCTGCATCAGCCCGCTTCCGTCTTTCGCATCGGCGGGCCGACGATCTCGGGCTCCATGCTGTGGCCGCTGCTGGTCATGGCCCTCGCCGGGACGCTCCTGTTCCTGACCCTGCATTTCATGGCCATCCGCAATGAAATCCTGCGCCGCCGCCTCGCCCGCCTCTCTTTACAGGCGCTGCAGGAGGCGGCTCGGGACGAAGGCGAGGCGCCCACGCTCGAGGCTGCGCAATGAGCGAACATCAAATTTTTGTGGCGCTCGCCTATGCGATCGCCTTTCTGACGATCGGCGGCAGCGCCGCGCGCATCATCCTCGACTACCGGCGCCTGAAGGCAGAGCTTGCCCGCTTCGGCACCAAGGGCCAGCGGGATGAAGGAGGCGCGGCGTGAGCGAACCCGTCATCGCCCAGCGTTCGCCGCTGCGTTTTCTGCCGCTCATCCTTTTCGCCCTGCTCGCGGCGCTGTTCCTCATCCGGCTCTTTACCGGCGACGCGTCGCGCATCCCTTCGGCGCTGATCGGCAAGCCCGCGCCGACCTTCAACCTTCCCGCCCTGGATGGCTTGAAGGACACGCCCGGCCTTTCGACCGAAGACCTGCGCAAGGGCCATGTCAGCGTCGTCAATATTTTTGCCAGTTGGTGCGCGCCCTGCCGGCAGGAACATCCCGTGCTGATGGCCATGGCGCGGGACGAGGCGCTGAAGGAAAAAGGCGTCGAAATCTACGGCCTCTCCTATAAGGACGAGCCCGCTAATGCGTTGGGTTTCCTGCAGGCGGGCGGCAATCCCTTCCAGCGCATCGGCGTCGACCCGGCGGGACGCACCGCGATCGGCTTCGGCGTCTATGGCGTGCCGGAGACCTTCGTGATCAAGGGCGACGGAACCATCGCCTATAAATTCGTCGGGCCATTGTCGCCGTCGGCGGTCGCAACAACGCTCTTGCCGGAGATCGAAAAGGCGATGGGCAAATAAGCCTATCGCCGCTCCGAGAGGCGCGCGCCGTCGCGGGGCAGTTTCGATCCCTTCTGGAATTCCACGCCAACCAGCGTTTGGCGGCGCCAGACCACCCGGACGACGTGTTTCGCATTGCCGGCGTGGAGGATGAAGCTATCGGGCAAGGTCGCGCCCAAGCCGTCGATCTTGGCGCCCGTCGTCGAGATGTCCACGATCCGGCAGGGAATCGCCGGCTCCATTCCGCCCGGATCAGCCCAGACATCCGCGTATGACTTGAGCCGCGGAGCGGCGCGCCTGTCCCTTAGGGCAGCGGTCTGCTGTCGGGATCTGTCCGAGAAGGCGGCGGCCATGGCGTCTCGCGGCAAGCAGTTCGGCAAGACAGCAATGATACCCCAAAAGCCGTTTACGCCTTCCTCAAGAAAATCGCTAAATAGCGGTAGCACTTTGCCTTACGGCGCCTTCAGGAAAAGCCCCACCGTCAGCATGGATCCGATGACGACGATGAAAATCCGCAGGATTTTCTCGTCTATTCGATGAATCAGGTGGGCGCCGCCGACGCCGCCGATCGTCGCCCCCGCCGCCGTGACGAGCGCTTGCTCCCAGTGAAGATCTGGCGAAAACAAGAAGATAACGACAGCCGACGCGTTCATCACGCCGGCGAGCACGTTTTTGGTCGCGCTGGCGATGCGCACCGCCTGACCGGCCATGGTCAGCGCCGCAACCATCAGGAACCCGGCGCCGCCGCCGAAATAGCCGCCATAGGTGGCGATGAGAAATTGAATGAAGCCGGCGCCGGCGGGAGAAAGATGGCCATCCGCCTCTCCGGGCCGGCGGAAGAAACTGCCCCAGGCGAACAGCCCCGTCGCGAAAAGCACGAGCCAGGGCACGAGCCGGGCGAAAAGGCCGCGCGGCGTCTCCAAAAGGATGACTGCGCCGATGGCGCCGCCGATAATGCTGATGACAAAAAGCCAGCCCAAAGTGAGCGCGCCGATGCCTTTGGCGTGGCTGCGTCCCGTCCAGCCGGTTGCGACCTGGGCCGGAAAGAGCGCGACGCAGGAGGTGATGTTCGCCGCAAGGGCGTCCATGCCGGTGAACATCAGCGTCGGCAAAATGAGGAAGGAGCCGCCGCCCGCAAGCGCATTTTGCGCGCCCGCCCAGGTCGCGACGGCGAAAAGCAGAAGGTAGGCCATAAAGGGGCTATGTCAGGTCCCAGGCCGCATGGCAAGCGGCTCAGGAATGATGGGTCACCTCTTGTGCAAGACCGGCGGCGATGAGGCGCACCAGTGTCTCCAATTGTGCGTCGAGCGCCTCGGCGGGCGTCTCCTCGAGCTTCCCTTCGAGGCCGAGCGCCACGACGCCATGGACCGCCGAGAAAAGCGTGCGGGCCAGTCGCGCGCGGGACTTTTCGTCACAATCGGGCAAGAGCGCCGCCAACGGCGCCTCCAGGCGCCCGAATAATTGGTTGCGTTCGTCGGCATACCAATCCGGGACCCGCGCGCCCCCCGAAAGGCGATGCTCGAAAAGCGCGCGCCAGCTCGGCTCCTCGCGGCGGGCGAAATCCAGATAGGCGCGGGCGAGCGCCTGCAGCGCGTCGGAAGGGTTCGCGCGGCTCAAGGCTTCATCCAGCGAGTCCGCCAGCCGCTCCAGCGTCGAAAGATTGACGCGCAAGATCAGCTCGTCGAGATCGTCGAAAGCCGTGTAGATCGCGCCGAGCGCGCAACCGGCCTCGGAGGCCAGATCGCGCGCCTTGAGCCCGCCGAGCCCGCGCGCGGCGACGGAATGGCGGGCAACATCCAGCAGGCGCTCCCTGAGCTTTAGGCGTCGCTGCGTTCCGGCTTCGGTTCTGGTCTCGCTCACCGGATCTTCCTTTCGAGGCCGCCAGGCTGCCGCCGCGGCGAGAAATGGTCGGGAAGGCGCCGCGTGGAGGCGAGCGGCGTTCTTCCGGTGTTTCAAAACCGCGCAACCTATTGAGCGGTTCCAGACTTGCGCATGTCCTAGAGCACAGCCCCGAGCCGCGTTCAATGTTTTCTTGAACGCTGTTCACAGAGGTGCTAAGAGGGGTGTGTGAACGTTGTTCAGCCACGCTCAGGGAAGAACCCGAATGCTAAAGACCGTCGTCACATTGCTCCGGGGAAAGGCTTTCGACGCCGAGGAACGGTTCGCCGACCGCCATGCGCTCGCCATCCTCGATCAACAAATGCGCGACGCCGCCCTGGCGATGGAACGCGCCAAAAAGGCGCTCGCTTTAGCGAGCGCGCAGGACAAGACCGAGGTGCGCAAGCTCGACGCGACGCGGGCGCAGATCGCCGAGATTGAAACCCGCGCCGTCGAGGCCTTGAAGGCCGGGCGCGAGGACCTCGCCCGGAAAGCCGCTGAAAATATCGCAGACCTCGAAAGTGACGCGAAGGCGGCCGAAAAGGCCCGCGCGCTGTTCTCGGCCGAGATCAAGAGCCTCGAACGTCACCTGCGCGACCAATCCGCCCGCCTTGCCGAATTGGAGCGCGGCAGGCGGATCGCCCGCGCGGCCGAGGCTGTCCGGGTCGCCCGTCGCGGAAGGCTCGAAGAGGCGCCTTGCGGTCAATCGACCCTTTCGGAGGCTGAAGCCACATTGGCGCGGCTGCGTGAACGGCAGGCGGAAGCCCGCGCCGCCGAAGCTGCTCTCGATGATCTGGACGCCCACGACAAAGCCCAGGACCTCAACGCGGCCCTCGCCGACGCCGGCTTCGGCCCACCGGTGAAGCCGCGCGCGGCGGATGTCCTGGCAAGGCTGAAAGAAAAGGCCGGCGTGGCATGAGCCCGCCCGCCGGCCTCGTCTCCTGAAAGCAAGGGCCCCAACTACAATACCGGTAGAAAAGGAAATCGAAAATGTCCGCGCAACCGATCAAACATTCCGCCGCCTTCGTTGGCTTCTCGTATGTTTCCTTTGGCATCGCCGCGCTGATGGTGGGCGGCGGCGTCTTCGTCATGCCGATCGACCATTGGATGAAAGGCTTTCTCATCATGGGCGTGGTGATGCTCGTGCAATCCTGCATCATCCTCACCAAGACGATCCGCGACAATGTCGAGGCGGAAAAGCTGCTCAACCGCATAGAGGACGCCAAGACCGAGCGCCTTCTGATGGACGTCTCCAAAGGCGTCTCCGCGTAGATTTTCGTAATCGGCCGGCGGTCTTGACCGATCCTTAACAGGCTCTGTTCAATTTTCGCCGGCCCAGCCCTTTGGATTGACCGCCATGTCGCAATCGCTTCTGGCCACCCGCCGCTTCGCGCCGCTCTTCTGGCGCCAGTTCTTCGCCGCCTTCAACGATAATTTCCTCAAGAATGCGCTGGTTCTGATGATCCTCGCGCAGATCGGCGGCGAAAAGGGCGCGTCTCTCGTCACGCTCGCCGGCGCCATTTTCATCGCGCCCTTCTTCCTGCTCTCGGGGATCGCGGGCGAGATGGCGGATAAATTCGACAAGGCGACCATCGCGCGCCGCCTGAGCCTCGCCGAAATCGGCGTCGCCGGGCTTTCGGCCGCGGGTTTCTATTTCTCGGACGTGACGACGCTTTTTGTGGCGCTCGCGCTCTTTGGCGTCACCGGCGCGCTGTTTGGCCCGGTCAAATACGGCATTTTGCCGGATCATCTCACGCGCGAGGAGCTGCCGGCCGGCAACGCCCTCGTCGAGAGCGCGACCTTTCTCGCCATTCTCGCCGGCACCATCGCCGGCGGCCTCGCCATGCAGGCGCATGACGAGGCCTATGGCGCCCTCGCCTTTGTGGGCGGCGTCATGGCGGTGGCGCTTGCGAGCTACGCCGCGGCCTGGTTCATCCCCTCGACGCAAAGCGCGGCGGCGGATCTCAAGATCGACGCCAATATCTTCCGCTCGACCTTCAGGCTGATGAAGGCGCTGCGCGCCGAGCGGTCGCTGCGCAGACTTACGACAGTGACGAGCCTCTTCTGGCTCTATGGCTCCATCGCCATGTCGCTGATGCCGCCGCTCGTCACGCAGTCTCTGCATGGCGCCGAGAGCGTCGTCACGCTCCATCTGACGATTTTCGCCGTCGCCATCGGCGCGGGCTCGGGGCTTGCCGCCTTTCTGCTCAAGGGCCGCATCGTCCTGCTGCCTGCCGCAATCGGCGCCGCCCTCGTCGCCATCGCGTCCTTCGATCTTGGCGTCGCCGAGCTCTCGCGCTTCGCGGCGGAAAGCCCCACGCTCGGAATCGCCGATTATTTCAACCAGCCCGGCGCGCTGCGCGCCTCGCTCGCCCTCGCGCTGCTCGCCCTCGCCGGCGGGCTGATGATCGTGCCCTCCTTCGCCGCCATACAGGCGCAGAGTCCGGCGGATCAGCGCGCCCGCACCGTCGCGGCGGTCAATGTCCATAACGCCGCCTATATGGCCGCGGGCGGCGCCGGCGTCGCTTTTCTGCAGGCGCAGGGCGTGACCCTGGCGCAGCTTTTCCTCGGCATGGGCGCGGTCGCTCTGCTGTCGGCGATCTGGATTCGCTACGCCGTGGTGAAGAATCCGATCCTCGACTTATTATCGATTATTTTTCGGTCCTTCTACCGGCTCGAAGTGAAGGGGCTCGACAATCTGGAGAGGGCGGGACCCAACCCGATCATCGCCCTCAACCATGTCAGCTTCCTCGATGCGGCGGCGATCCTCTCCGTGCTGCCCAAAGACCCCGTCTTCGCCATCGACCACGGTATCTCCCAGCGCTGGTGGGTGAAGCCCTTTCTCAAACTCACCCGCGCCATTCCGCTCGATCCCGCGAAGCCGCTCGGCACGCGCACGCTCATCAACGCGGTGAAGGCGGGCGAGTCTCTCGTGATCTTCCCCGAGGGGCGTCTCACCGTCACCGGCGCGCTGATGAAGGTCTATGACGGCGCCGGGCTCATTGCGGAAAAATCCGGCAGCCTTGTTCTGCCGGTAAAGATCGAGGGCCCGGAGGCGACCATCTTCTCGCGCCTGACGCGCGAACAGGCGCGCCGCCGCCTTTTCCCCAAATTCACCCTCACCATGCAGGAGCCCGTGCGCCTCACGGTCGACGAGGAATTGAAGGGCAAGGCCCGGCGCATGGCGGCGGGCGCGGCGCTCTATCAGATCATGTCGGATCTGATCTTCCGCACGACCAAGCAGGACGAGACGATTTTCGAGGCCGTCGTGCGGGCGGGCGACAAGCATGGTTTATCGCGCATCGCGCTGGAAGACCCGCTGAGCGGCGCGCTCACCTACAAAAGGATTCTCATCGGCGCACGCGCGCTCGGCGAAAAAATCGCGAAGATCGATAGCGCGGGCGATTGCGTCGGGATCATGCTGCCGAACGCCAATGCGGCGGGCGTCACTTTCCTCGCGGTGACGTCTGCCGGGCGCGTTCCCGCCATGATCAACTTCACCGCCGGCGCCGCAAATATTCTCTCCGGCTGCGAAGCGGCCGGCGTCAAAACCATTCTCACCTCGCGCGCCTTCATCGAGAAGGGCAAGCTCGAGAAGCTCGTCGCCGCGCTCGAAGAGAAAGTGACGCTCGTCTATCTCGAAGAAATGCGAGCGGGCGTCACTTCTTTCGACAGACTGAACGCCTTTCTGCGCTTCAAAAAGCCGGTCGTCGCGCGCAACGCGGGCGATATGGCCGCCGTGCTCTTCACCTCCGGCTCGGAGGGCGCGCCCAAGGGCGTGGCGCTGTCGCACGCCAATATGCTCGCCAACGCCGCGCAGGCGGCGGCGCGCATCGACTTCGGCCGCCAGGACAAGGTGTTCAACGTGCTGCCGGTGTTTCACTGCTTCGGGCTGACGATCGGCTTCATGCTGCCGCTCATCTCCGGCGTGCCGGTCTATTTCTACCCCTCGCCGCTGCATTATCGCATCGTGCCGGAGATGATTTACGACACAAACGCCACGATCTTCTTCGGCACCGACACCTTCCTTGCCGGCTATGCGCGCAGCGCCCACGCCTATGACTTCCGCTCGATCCGCTATGTCGTCGCCGGCGCGGAGCCGGTGAAGCAATCGACCCGCGACCTTTGGAGCGAAAAATTCGGCGTTCGAATCCTCGAAGGCTATGGCGTCACCGAGACGGCGCCGGTTCTCGCGCTCAACACGCCGATGTTCAATAAATTCGGCACCGTGGGCCGCATCATGCCGGGCGTCGAGGTCAAGCTCGAGAGCGTGCCGGGCGTCGAGGAAGGCGGCCGCCTGCTCGTGCGCGGCCCCAATGTGATGATGGGATATCTCATGGCCGACAAGCCCGGCGTGCTGCAGGCGCCGGAGGACGGCTGGCACGACACCGGCGACATCGTCACGATCGACGCGCAGGGTTTCGTGACGATCAAAGGCCGCGCCAAGCGCTTCGCCAAAATCGGCGGCGAAATGGTGTCGCTCGCAGCCATTGAGCAGCTCGCCGCCGAGCTCTGGCCCAAGGCGCTCTCCGCGGCGGCGACCGAGATCGACCCGCGCAAGGGCGAGCGTATCGTGCTCGTCACCCAGCAGAAGGACGCGACGCGCGCCGATTTCGCAGCCTACGCCAAATCAAAGGGGGCGTCGGATTTGTCGATCCCGGCGGAGATCATGGTCGTCGAGCACGTGCCGCTGCTGGGCTCGGGCAAGCTCGACTTCGCGGCGGTGACGAAAATGGTGCGCGACCGCAACCGCTATCTCGGCGGCGGGCCGCGTCTGCCCAACGGAGTGCTGGGGCGGATTGATGGGAATGTCGCGGTTGTGGGGTGAACCCCCTCCCTGACCCTCTCCCGCTTTGCGGGAGAGGGGACGCTCACGATCAACATCGTCTAAGAGGGCCCGCGACTGCTCCCTCTCTCGCGTAAAGCGGGGGAGGGTCAGGGAGGGGGCAATGCGCTACTCCCAAAACGGCTCAAGCTTCCTCAACCGCTTTTCGCTCCTCTTCGCATGCGCCACGCCGGCCTGCGCCGCATGGGCGAACCAGCCGCGCACAAAGCCCGAGGCGCGCAGAGCGTCGCCACCCTCGGCGTCGATCTCGTCGAGCAGCGTATTCGCCGTCTCCATGTCGTTGTAATCGCCGAGCCCGTCCTGCATCTCCGCGAGCGTGGCGGAGAATTCTTCGGCGTCATCGGCATCTGAAAACAGGCTCTCGAAAAACTCCGCGCCATAGCGCGCTTTTTTGAGAGCGATGCGCACCTGGTGCCGCTCCTCCGGCGTCAGATCGGCAAGACCCTTGGCCTTCTTTACAACGCGCTTGCGCAGCTTCGTGAGCGCCGCTGCCGCGAAGTCCTTCGCCGAACTCTCTTCGCGCGCCTGAGGCTGCGCGGTCCACTCGCGCTTGGCGATCGCCTCGCGAAAATCGGCAAGAAAAGCGCGCGCCTTCCGGCCCTCGACTGCCGCGCGCGCAGCGCGATAGGCGATTATGCGGCGCGTTTCGATCGCGGCGAGAAGCGCCTCGTAACTCGCATCGCCCTGGAGCGTTTCGCCAGGGCCTTCCGCAAGCATGTCGAGAAACACGTCCCAATTGCGCGCCCGTCCGAGAACGCCCGCAAGCGCCTTGGCCCGATCGCGCGCGGCCGCGAGGGCAGAGCCCGACAGCGCGTCGCGGAACGTCCCGATCCCCGCCCGCAAACGCCGCAGGGCCACGCGCATCTGATGGACGCTTTCGGCCGACTCATCAGCCAGAAAGACGGGCGCATTGGCCTCGAAGTGGTCGAGCGCCGACGAAAAGACGCAGACCGCAGCGTCCTCGACAGAGTCGGTTGCAAGCAGCTTCACAGGCCGGGCCTTCTGTGGCCCTGCCGGCATGACGGGCTCGAGACGCAGGTCCGCGGCCGGGGCGATCGCCTCGGGAGAGACGCCATGGGGCGCGGGCCGTTCCATGCTTGCTCCTGTCGGAATTGCCGAAGATTTTGGTTGTCGGGCGCATCAGGTCAAGTGCGGCGCAGCAATAAAGCGTCGCCATACTTGATTAAGACGCCCGCGCCTGCTTTATCGCGGCGCACCATTCGCACAAGGAGGCAAGAGTAAATGTCCGTATGGCCCGTCTATGGCAAAATCACCGGCCCGATCGTTCTGATCGGCTTCGGCTCCATCGGACGCGGCATCTTGCCCCTGATCGAGCGCCATTTCGACTTCGACAAGAGCCGCTTCACCGTCATCGATCCGGTCGATACGCATCGCCGGCTGCTCGATGAACGCGGCATTGCTTTTCTCCAAGAAAAGCTCACCCCCGAGAACTATCGCGAAGTGCTCACGCCCCTTCTGACGAACGGCGGCGGACAGGCCTTCATCGTGAATCTCTCGGTCGACGTCTCCTCGCTCGACATGATCAAGCTCGCCCGCGAGCTGAAAGCGCTTTACGTCGACACCGTCATCGAGCCCTGGCCGGGCTTCTATTTCGACAAGAACATGGGCAATGAGGCCCGCACCAATTACGCGCTGCGCGAGACCGTTCTGGAAGAGCGCCGCAAGAACCCGGGCGGCACGACCGCCGTCTCCTGCGTCGGCGCCAATCCCGGCATGGTGTCCTGGTTCGTCAAGCAGGCGCTCGTCGACATCGCCAAGGACACGGGCGTCTTCGACAAGGAGCCGACGACCCGCGCCGAATGGGGCGCGCTGGCGCAAAAGCTCGGCGTCAAGGGCATCCATGTCGCCGAACGCGACACACAGCGCGCGCGCGGCCCCAAGCCGCAGAATGTCTTCGTCAACACCTGGTCGGTCGAGGGCTTTGTTTCGGAGGGCATGCAGCCGGCCGAGCTCGGCTGGGGCACGCATGAGAAATCGCTGCCGGACATCGGCCGCACGCATTCCACCGGCTGCGGCGCAGCGATCTATCTGCTCTCGCCCGGCGCCAACACTCGCGTGCGCAGCTGGTGCCCGACGCCGGGCGCGCAATTCGGCTTCCTTGTCACGCACAATGAAGCGATCTCGATCGCCGATTTTCTGACCGTGCGCGACGGCGCGGGCAATGTCGCCTATCGCCCGACCTGCCATTACGCCTATCATCCGGCCAATGACGCCGTTCTGTCGCTGCACGAAATCTTCGGCGCGGCCGGCAAGATGCAGCCGAGCTGGAAGATCCTCGACGAGAACGAGATCGTCGACGGCATCGACGAGCTTGGCGTGCTGATCTTCGGCCACGCCAAGAATGCTTATTGGTACGGCTCGCAGCTCTCGATCGAAGAGACGCGCGATCTCGCACCTTATCAGAACGCGACCGGCCTGCAGGTGTCCTCCGCCGCGGTCGCCGGCATGGTCTGGGCGCTGGAGAATCCGGAAGCCGGCATCGTCGAGGCGGATGAGGTCGACTACAAGCGCTGCCTCGAAGTGCAGCTGCCCTATCTCGGGCCGGTAAAGGGCTATTACACCGACTGGACGCCTCTGGAAGGCCGCCCCGGCTTGTTCCCCGAGGACATCGACGAGAGCGATCCCTGGCAGTTCAAGAATATTCTGGTGCGTTGATCGCCGGCGTCACGCCCTCGACTTCGCAACGAAACGCATGGAGGCGGCGCGCGAGCGCTGCCTCTTTTTTGTCTGAATTCTCAAGGCCCTACCGGGAATCCTGAACGACCACCCGCCGTCATTGCGAGGAGCAAAGCGACGAAGCAATCCAGGGCAGCCACTGCGGCTCCTGGATTGCTTCACTTCGCTCGCAATGACGGCGCTCGTCTGCTTTTGATCCCTGCTGGCCCGCCAGCCCGCCGGGGGAAAACTCCGATGCGAGCCGTCCAAAGCGGGACGTGCTCATCCCCGCCGCCCGAGGCTTAACTTCATCTTAAACCCTCTTGCATGCGCCGAGATTGTTCTTTATTTGTTCCTTATTCGCGCTATGTTCCGCTTCGGCAGGTCGAGCCGCAGCGGGGCAACGAGTCCCCAAAGTCGCGATCACGGGAGGCCGGTCCCGCCGGCCTCCCCTTAGGGGCCGTTTTGTCGGGAGTGGATCATGGGTCGGCTCGCTGAAATCTCGACGGATGCGCAGGCGCAAATCGGCGCGCTGGTCGAGCCCGAACGGCGGCGCGGGCGCGGTTCGCTTTCCAAGCGCAGCGGCCGCTATGAGAAGGAACTCCGCGAAGAGACCGACGACGGCTGGGGCTCGCTCGAGACCCTGGAGGCGCTGAAGACCAATATCCACGTCGAGAAGCCGCGCTCGATCATCACGAAGAACGATTCTCCCGACATCGCCTTCGACCGCTCGATCAACCCCTATCGCGGCTGCGAGCATGGCTGCGTTTATTGTTTCGCGCGCCCGACCCACGCCTATATGGGCTTCTCGCCTGGGCTCGATTTCGAGACCGAAATTTTTGTAAAAGAAGGCGCGGCGCAGCTTTTGGAGCGCGAACTCTCGGCTCAAAACTACGCGCCGAAAGTCATCGCCATCGGAACGAACACCGATCCGTATCAGCCTTCGGAAAAGCGCCATCGCATCATGCGCTCTATTCTGGAAGTGCTGGCGCGCGCGAAACATCCGGTCGCAATCGTGACGAAATCGACGCTCGTCTTGCGCGATCTCGATCTTCTGGCCCCGATGGCGCAAGACGGGCTCGCCAAGGTCGCTTTTTCGGTGACGACGCTCGATGCGCGCCTCGCCCGGATCATGGAGCCGCGCGCCGCCACGCCCGAGCGCCGGCTCGACGCCATGGAAAAGCTCGCCGCCGCCGGCGTGTCGGTCGCGGTGATGGCGGCGCCGATCATTCCCGCCGTCAATGACGACGAGATCGAGGCGATCCTCACCCGCGCCCACGCGGCGGGCGCGCGTGAAGCGGGCTACATCATGCTGCGCCTGCCTCTCGAAGTTCGCGATCTTTTCAGCGAGTGGCTGGTCGCTAATTTTCCGGACAAGGCACGCCGCGCCCTGTCGCTCGTGCGTTCGACGCGCGGCGGCAAGCTGTACGACCCAACCTTCGGCAAACGCTTCACCGGGGAGGGGCCATATGCGTGGATGCTCGGCCGCCGCTTCGAGCTTGCGGCCAAGCGACTCGGCTTTTCGAGCTCGACCTTCAAATTGCGCACCGACCTCTTCGAGCCGCCGCGCCGGGGTCCGCAGCAGCTCAGCCTCTTTTGAAGGGGAGAGCCGCGAATTTTTCATTGCCAATAAGACGACCAACCGCTTTTTTGACCGCCATGCGCAAGAGAGACCCTAATCGTTCCTGGCCCTGTCATTCTGGCGTCGCGCAATGAGCGCCGGCCCCGACTTCCGCATTGAAGGCCGGTTGCACCGGCAGGGCATCTGGCCTGTCGCCGGCGTTGACGAAGTCGGACGTGGACCGCTCGCCGGGCCCGTCGCCGCCGCCGCAGTCATTCTCGATCCGAAGCGGCTACCGCGCGGCTTGGACGACTCCAAAGCCCTGACGCAGAAGGAACGGGAAGCCGCTTTCGAGCGGATCATGGAAAAAGCGATCGCCGTCAGCATCGCCTTCGTCACGCCCGCTGAGATCGACGTCATCAACATCCGACAAGCGTCGCTCGCCGCAATGATTCGCGCAGTCGCCACCCTGTCTCACGCGCCCGCCTATGTGCTGGTCGACGGCTCCGACCCGCCGCGGCTTTCTTGCCCGTGTCGCGCAATCGTCAAGGGCGACGCCTCGACTCTCTCTATCTCCGCCGCGTCTATCGTCGCAAAAGTGGCGCGTGACGCAATGATGCGGCGACTTGCCGCACATTATCCAAGCTACGGATTCGAGACCAATGTCGGCTATGCGGCGCCGCGCCACCTCGAAGCGCTACGGGAGAACGGCCCAACCCCCGCACATCGCATGAGCTTCTCGCCGCTCCGCGAGAAAGTATAAACGAAACCTTAAAGCTAAGTTTCTTATTTCATTAAGATTTCCGTCCGAAAAAGAGACGCCTCCCAACACCGTTCCTATACGCGGCCTTTACCTCGATCCGGCATCTTCGCAACTGTTGGTAGCGTATGTGGTGTTGAGTTCATGAGTAGCGCGCGCGTCGGGGCGGCCCGCCTCAAATCCCGGATAAAGGTCACGCGTACCGGGACATCCATCGCGGAGCCGCTCCACGCGCAGCCTGCTCGAAATACGATATTGCGCGGCGATTGCGCCAAGCTGATGCAGACGCTGCCCTCGGAGAGCGTCGATCTCGTCTTCGCCGATCCGCCCTACAATCTCCAACTCGCCAATAGACTGACGCGTCCCGACCAGAGTGTCGTCGACGCCGTCGACGACGACTGGGACAAATTCGCGGATTTCTCAGCCTATGACGCCTTCACGCGTGAGTGGCTCGCGGCCGCCCGACGCGTCATGAAGCCCACGGCCACGATCTTCGTCATCGGCTCCTATCACAATATTTTTCGCGTCGGCGCGATCATGCAGGATCTCGGGTTCTGGATCCTCAACGACATCGTCTGGCGCAAGAATAATCCGATGCCGAATTTCCGTGGGCGTCGCTTCACCAATGCCCATGAGACGATGATCTGGGCCGCGCGCGACCCTGCGGTGAAGAGCTACACCTTCAATTACGAAGCGTTGAAGGCCGGCAATGAGGATTGCCAGATGCGGTCGGATTGGCTCTTGCCGATCTGCACGGGCTCCGAACGCCTGAAGGATTCTGAAGGCCGCAAGGCGCATCCGACGCAAAAGCCGGAGACGCTGCTCGCGCGGGTCCTCCTGTCCGCCTCCAATCCCGGCGATCTCGTCCTCGATCCATTCTTCGGCACTGGCACGACGGGCGCGGTCGCGAAACGTCTGCGCCGGGATTTCATCGGGCTCGAGCGCGAAGACGGATATGCGCAGGCGGCGGCCGCGCGCATCGCCGCCGTCGAGCCGCTTTCCGAAGACGCGGTGGCGCTTGCGCCATCCAAGCGCGCCGAACCGCGCATTGCCTTTGCGAGCCTCGTCGAAGCGGGTATGATCGCGCCCGGCGCGGTGTTGATGGACGTCAAAAGACGCCACACGGCCATTGTGCGCCCCGACGGCGCCGTCTCGCTTTCGGGTTTCGTGGGTTCAATCCACAAGACCGGCGCGCTGGCGCAGGGCCTACCGGCGTGCAATGGCTGGACCTTCTGGCATTACGAGACGAACGGCCGCCTTGCGCCAATCGACGAATTGCGCGCCCAGGCCCGCGAGTCGCTCCGCGAGGCCGCGGAATAAAGCACCGACCCCCTTGTTGGACCGCCGGCCTTCAGCCCCGCCTTTCAAAAGATTGCTGAAAGTAGTGTCGACGCCCCTCGTGCTTCGAGACGCCTGCTGCGCAGGCTCCTCAGCATGAGGGGCTTTCTATAACTGCGACAGATTGCTTATAGTCCTCATCCTGAGGAGCTTGCGTCTCGAAGGGTGTGGCCGCCTCGGCGGTTTGCAAACAAACAAGCGCTTCCCGGAGGCGTGCGGTCCATTCGCTAGACGAGGAACCCGCCGTAGAAGCCGACGAGCAGCACGACGCCGATGAAGGCGCGATAGGCGACAAAGGGCCAGGCCGAAAAGCGCTCCAGAATGCGCAGCAGGGTCCAGATCGCCGCGAAGGCCGAGATCGACGCCACGAGGAGGCCGAGCGACAGCACCGACCAACCGTGAAAATCGAGATGCGCCTTGTGCAGCTCCCATAGCTCCTTGACGCCGGCAAGCGCGATGGCAGGCAGGCCGAGCAGGAAGGAGAAACGCGCCGCCTCTTCGCGCTTGAGATCCAGAAAGAGCGCCGCGGTCAGCGTCGAGCCCGAGCGCGATACGCCGGGGATGAGCGCGCCGACCTGGGCGAAGCCGACGATCAAGGCGTCTTTCAGGCTCACATGGTCGAGCGTGCGCTTGTGATTGCAGTAAAGCTCGGCGAGCGCGAGTAGAGCGGCCATGACGATGCAGGAAATGCCGATGACCGGAAGCGAACGCAGCGGCGAGCCGCAGGTGTTGAGCGTATGCGACAGCAGAATCCCGGCAAGCCCGATCGGCACGGTCGCGAAGCCAATCCAAAGGACGAAGCGGAAGGTCCAGTCGTTGAAATCACGCCGCCGAATTGCGCCAACGGAGCCAATCGCTAACGCGCGTATGTCGCCCCAGAAATAGCTGACCACCGCGGCGAGCGCTGCGAGCTGCATGGCGGCCGAGAAAGCCGAGCCGGGGTCCTTCCAGCCGAGCAGCGCGGGCACGATGCGCATATGCGCCGTCGAGGAGATCGGCAGCAGCTCGGAAATGCCTTGGACGACTCCGAGCGCCGCCACCTTCATATAGCCGAGATCGACGAAACCCGTATCGAGACCATTGGTGCAAGCCGTCGCCATTTTCTCTCCGCCGGAATGGGGCGCGGGGGCTCCGCGCGTGGGCGCCACGGAATATTGACCATGCGCGGTTGTGGTTAATGGAAAGAAAACGCGGCGCAACGGGGGCAAGAGAAATGGGGGCAAGCGAAAGGCCCCCGCGCGCGCCGCTAAATCCGGCTTATTTGAACAGCGCCATCGCTTTCAACAGCGTGATGGACACGCCCCAGGCGAGCGGAATGCCGACCGCGAGCCAGGAGAGGATCAGGACCGGCGACAGGTGGGGCGCCGCGCGGCTGGCGATCGGGGCAACAGGATCGTGGGGCTCCAGCCCCTCCTCGAGGAAATCCTCGAAATCGGCGTGGGTCTCTTCCTCTTCCTGCTTCACCGCAGCGACGCTGGTCTTCTTCTCGGCCGCGACCTCTTCATCGGTCATATAATATTTCTCGGCGACCGGCCGAACGAGGAGATTGCAGACGAGCCCCGCCAGCAGCAGGGCGGCGAGCACATACATTGTCTGGTTGTAGGCAGCCTCGCGCGGCACGCCGATCGAAAGCTGATATTCGCGGATGTAGTTCACCAGCACCGGGCCGAGCACGCCCGCCGTCGACCAGGCGGTGAGCAGCCGGCCGTGAATGGCGCCGACGTAATGCGTGCCGAAAATATCCGCGAGATACGCCGGAATAGTCGCGAAGCCGCCGCCATACATGGTGATGATGACGGCGAAGAGCAGAACGAACAGGAAGATCAATCCGCCCTTCGCTGCGAAAGGCGCGGCGGCGTAGAGGCCCAGGCCGAGCACGAAGAAGATCGCATAGGTGCCCTTGCGGCCGAAGGCGTCGGAGGCCGAGGCCCAGCCAATGCGCCCGCCGATGTTACACAGGCTCAGGAGGCCGGTGAAGCCGGCGGCGATGGCGGCGATCTGCTTCTTCTGGTCGGCGTTCAAGGCGTCGAAGCCGAGGTCGAGGCCGATGAGCCTGCCGCCGAAGACCTCCTGCAACATGGGCGACGCCATGCCGAGCACGCCGATGCCGGCCGAGACATTGAGGCAGAGCACGCCCCAGAGCAGCCAGAATTGCGGGGTCTTCCAGGCGACGTCGAGATGGACGTGGCGATGGGTGACCATGGCGTTGGCGGCGGGCGCCGGCGGCGTCCAACCCTTGGGCGCCCAACCGTCGGCCGGCACGCGATAGCCCAGCGAGCCGCTGACCATGAATATGAAATAAATGCCGGCGAGCGCCACGAAGGTCTGCCAGACGCCGGGCGAGGTCGGCGTCGCGAAATAGCCCATTAACCGATCCGCGAGCGGCGCGCCGATCATGGCGCCGCCGCCGAAGCCCATGATGGCGAGGCCGGTCGCGAGGCCGCGCCGGTCGGGAAACCATTTGATGAGCGTCGAGACGGGCGAGATATAGCCCAGACCGAGGCCGACGCCGCCGATGACGCCGGAGCCGAGCCAGAGCATCCAGATCTGGTGAAGGTAAATGCCCAGCGCCGAGATCAGCAGGCCGCCGCACCAGCAGAAGGAAGCGGCGAGGCCGGCTTTACGGGGGCCGGCCGTCTCCAGCCAATGGCCGAAGATCGCCGCCGAGGAGCCGAGCAGAACGAAGAACAGCGTGAAGGTCCAGCCCAGCATGCTGATCTTCCAGTCGCAATTGGTTGCGACGATCGTCTGGAAGAAGCCCATGTCGGCCGGGCATTCCTTCGGCGCCGCGCCGCCGACGATGCGTGACAGCGGCAGCCAGAAGACCGAGAAGCCATAGGCCATGCCGATGCAAAGATGCACGGCGAGGGCGGCTGGCGGAACGAGCCAGCGGTTGAACGTCGGCGAAGCGATGGAGCGCTCGCGGCTCAGGAAACTTGGTTGCGGCGCAACAGCGACGTCCATCTCTCGACCTTTCACGGCGCGGGATGGCGCCGAATTGACGCGAATGAAAAGCAAAGGCGCTTGGTGGCTTGCTTCATATCGCGCCGCGAAAGATTGATCAATGAAGCGGGAGCTTTTGAGCCCGCGAAAAGGCGGGTAGGCGAGGGATGCCCCCTCCTTAGCCCTCCCCCGCTTCGCGGGAGAGGGGGTAGAGCGTCGCTTTTGCCAAGATTGCTGGTCCCGAGAAGTAGCGATTTCCCGCTTGAGCCCGGGCCTACTCCCTCTCCCGCGATAGCGGGGGAGGGTTGGGGAGGGGGCCTTACGCCACCGTTTTCTCGATGATGCGCGCGAGGTCGGTCATGATGACGTTGAGGTCGTAGTTCTTGGGCGTATAGACCGCCGCCACACCCGATTCGAGCAGGAGCTTCTCATCCGCCGGCGGGATGATGCCGCCGACGACGAGCGGCGCCGAGACGCCCTCCTCTTTCATCAGCCGCATCACCTCATGGGCGAGCGTCACATGCGAGCCCGAGAGGATGGAAAGGCCGATGCAATGCGCGCCCTCCTTTTTCGCAGTCTCGACCAGCTCGGCCGGGGTGGAGCGGATGCCAGCATAAATCACGTCGAAGCCCGCGTCCCGCGCGCGCACGGCGATCTGCTCGGCGCCGTTCGAATGGCCGTCGAGGCCCGGCTTGCCGACCAGGAATTTCGCGCGCTTGCCGATCTTCTGCGAGACGCGCTCGACCTCGCCGCGCACCACGTCGAGCTGGCCGCCGACCTGGCGCGCGGTGGAGGAAACGCCCGTCGGCGCGCGATATTCGCCGAAGACGCCGCGCAAAACATTGCCCCATTCGCCTGTCGTCACGCCCGCCTTGGCGGCGGCGATCGACGGTTCGACCATGTTGCGGCCTTCCTTGGCGGCGCGGACAAGCTCCTCGATGGCGGCCTGCGCCGCCTTGTTGTCACGGGCCGCGCGCCAGGCCTCGAGCCGCGCGATCTGCTCGGCCTCGACGCCCTCCGGCACGACCATGATCGAATCTTCCCCGGTGGCGAGCGGCGACGGCTCGGTCGAGGTGAATTTATTGACGCCGACGACGGTCTGCTCGCCGGCCTCGATCGCCTCGAGGCGCGCGGTGTTGGACTCCACGAGCTTCGACTTCATATAGCCGATCTCGACGGCCGCCGCGGCGCCGCCCAGCGCGTCGATCTTCTTCAGCTCGGCCTTGGCCTCTTCCTTCAGCTCGGCGACCTTGCGGGCGATCTCCGGGTTGCCGTCGAAGATGTCGCCATATTCCAGAAGGTCGGTCTCATAGGCCATGATCTGCTGCATGCGCAGCGACCATTGCTGATCGAAGGGACGCGGCAGGCCGAGCGCCTCGTTCCAGGCGGGAAGCTGCACGGCGCGGGCGCGGGCGTTCTTGGAGAGCACCACCGCCAGCATCTCGATGAGAATGCGATAGACGTTGTTTTCCGGCTGCTGCTCGGTGAGGCCCAGCGAATTGACCTGCACGCCATAGCGGAAGCGGCGTAGCTTCTCGTCCTTCACGCCATAGCGTTCGCGGGTGATCTCCTCCCACAGCTCGGTGAAGGCGCGCATCTTGGAGAGTTCCGTGACGAAGCGCATGCCGGCGTTGACGAAGAAGGAGATGCGGCCGACGACCTGGCCGAAATCCGCCTCTGAAAGACCGGCGGCTTTCACGCCGTCGAGGATCGCCACGGCGGTGGCCAGCGCATAGGCGAGCTCCTGGGCCGGCGTCGCGCCCGCTTCCTGCAGATGGTAGGAGCAGACGTTCATCGGGTTGAACTTGGGACATTCCTTCGTGGTGAAGAGAATGAGGTCCTGCGTCAGGCGCAGCGACTGCTTCGGCGGGAAGACATAAGAGCCGCGCGAGAGATATTCCTTGATGATGTCGTTCTGCGTCGTGCCCTGCAGCTTGGCGCGCGGCGCGCCCTGCTCCTCGGCGGCGGCGATATAGAGCGCCATCAGCCACACGGCGGTGGCGTTGATGGTCATCGACGTGTTCATCTCGGCCAGAGGGATGCCGTCGAAGAGGGTGCGCATGTCGCCGAGATGCGAGACCGGCACGCCGACCTTGCCGACCTCGCCGCGCGAGAGGATGTGGTCGCTGTCGTAGCCGGTTTGCGTGGGCAGATCGAAGGCGATGGAAAGACCCGTCTGGCCCTTGGCGAGATTGGAGCGATAGAGCCGGTTCGACGCCTCGGCGGTCGAGTGACCGGCGTAGGTGCGGAACATCCAGGGCTTATCGCGGCCAGCGTTCCGGGTCTTCTCGGCAGACTTGTCGTTCATCGGGTTCCTCCTCGCCGCTGCGATAGCACAGAGGGGCGTTTTGACAAGTCAGGGCTTAGACCAGCGCCGCGGAAACCCTCACTCCCGCGCCTTCGCCTGCTTCTGCGCCTCCTCCGGCCACAGCTCGCGCAGCGGCATCGGCAGGTCCGAGACGACCTTCGCGGTTTCGTTGAAATCCAGCTCCCGCCACATCACCGCAAAGACCGCCCGCGCGGCGGCGCCGGGGCTTAGAGGGAAGCCCGGCAGCAGCTCGCGCGCGATCCTCTCCTCGAATTGCTCGACCCGGCGTTGGACGTCCGGCTTGTCGGCGAGCCGATAGCCTTCGAAGTAAAGCCCGCGCACCAGCATCGGAAGCTGCGCGCCGAGATGCATCGCCTGTTCCGGGGTCAGCCGGTCGCGAAGCGCATGGAGCACGGCGCGCAGCGCGCCATAGGCGTGCGGTCGGTCGCCCAGCTTGTGATCCTCCGCCAGGCATTTGAGCCAGACATTGGTCAGCTGAACCGTGTGATCGAGCGCGGATACCTGGGTGTCGCTCATGACGCGCGCCTTTCAAAAGCCTTCGCCCCGCGCCCAATCTGCCCCAACGTCCAGAATTATGCGTCGCCCGCGCGCCCGCAAGCTGGGGCGGGCGTCCGGTCGCCTTAGTTAAGTCTCTGAACGGCGCTTTAAGGGGAGCTTCACCCCAAAGAATTCCCCGTATATGAATGCGCCCGGCGGGACGGCGACCGCGAAGAGGCCGTCATCCCTGAAGGAAATTCGACCGACGGGCCGCCGAGACGAAAGAAGCGCCCGAGGAGACGCGACGTTGACCGATAAAAAAGATCTTTACGAGTTGGGTGAAATTCCGCCGCTCGGCCATGTTCCCAAGAACATGTACGCCTGGGTGGTGCGCAAGGAGCGTCACGGCCCGCCGGATCAGGCGATGCAGCTCGAGGTCGTGCCGACCTGGGAGCTCGACAGCCATGACGTGCTCGTCCTCGTGATGGCGGCCGGCGTCAATTACAACGGCGTCTGGGCGGCGCTCGGCGAGCCGATTTCGGTCCTCGACGCGCACAAGCACCCCTATCATATCGCCGGCTCCGACGCGGCGGGCATCGTCTGGGCCGTCGGCTCCAAGGTGAAGCGCTGGAAGGTCGGCGACGAGGTCATCGTCCACTGCAATCAGGACGACGGCGACGACGAGGAGTGCAATGGCGGCGATCCGATGTTCTCGGCCTCGCAGCGCATCTGGGGCTATGAGACGCCGGACGGCTCCTTCGCCCAGTTCTGCCGCGTGCAGGACCGCCAGCTGATGCAGCGCCCCAAGCATCTCACTTGGGAAGAATCGGCCTGCTACACGCTGACGCTCGCCACCGCCTATCGCATGCTCTTCGGCCATGAGCCGCATGAGCTGAAGCCTGGCCACAATGTGCTGGTGTGGGGCGCCTCGGGCGGCCTCGGCGTCTTCGCGGTGCAGATTTGCGCCGCCTCCGGCGCCAACGCCATCGGCGTGATCTCGGACGAATCCAAGCGCGATTACGTGATGTCGCTCGGCGCCAAGGGCGTGATCAACCGCAAGGATTTCAAGTGCTGGGGCCTGATGCCCAAGGTCAACTCGCCCGAATATGTCGAGTGGACCAAGGAAGCGCGTAAATTCGGCAAGGCGATCTGGGACATCACCGGCAAGAAGGACGTCGACATCGTCTTCGAACATCCGGGCGAGGCGACCTTCCCGGTCTCCTGCCTCGTCGCCAAGCGCGGCGGCATGGTGGTGTTCTGCGCCGGCACCTCGGGCTTCAACATCACCTTCGACGCCCGCTATGTGTGGATGCGCCAGAAGCGCATTCAGGGCTCGCATTTCGCGCATCTGAAACAGGCGGCCGCCGCCAACCAGTTCGTGATCGACCGCCGCGTCGACCCCTGCATGTCGGAGGTCTTCGCCTGGGACAAGATCCCGCTGGCGCATATGAAGATGTGGAAGAACGAGCACGCCCCCGGCAATATGGCCGTGCTGGTCAACGCCCCCGAGCCTGGCCTGCATACGGTCGAGGACGTGGTCGAGGCCTATAACAAGAAGAAGTGAACCCCGCTTACGCGGGGCCACCCTCCCCATAAGGGGCAACCTACTTCGTCATGGCCGGGCTCGTCCCGGCCATGACGGACTCCCGCAGCCGTGAAGGGGATCGATAGCTCTCGCTAGCGTTCACCGCTCCCTATTTCTGCGCCGCGATGCACTTTCCAGCGATCTCTCTCAGCCGCTTCCCCCGTTCGGCGTCGTCCGTCACGCCAACGAGCGCCTGACTGCGCGTCGCCTCCTCGGCCGTGCAGACGCAGGCGTCGTGGCAGAAGCCCTGCTCGGCGCCCTCTTCGCGACAGCTTCTGACGCATTCGGCGACAAAACTGCTGGCTGGCTCCTGCGGCGGCGCAATCATGACGAGGCCGGTGAAAACCGCGAAGAGCATGGGCTGGTGCACAAGATAGATCAGTAGGCTGTTGCGGCCCGCATAGGCTAGCCAAGCCTTTTCTTTTCGCGCAGCGAGAGGGGTGGGGGCTTGCCGCGCCAGCCACGCCGGGGGCAGTCCCGCCTCGACCGAGGTCTCGACCGGCTTCCCCTCATCCCCCCCCGCCTTCTCCCCATAAAGGCGGCGAACGATCAGCCGCCCCGCCCCGACGCCCAAAATCATCGCCCCGGCCCAGGGAAAGAACGGACGCCAGTCCTGTGTGTACGGCTCGGTGGTCGAGAGCCCGAGCCATTGCAGCCAGCTCGAATTGAAGGCCGGCGCAGCCAAAACATGCGGCGCGGCGAAAAACAGGACGCCCGCAACCAGCGCTGCAGGCCAGGGCAGGAAGAGAAATCCGACCGCGAGCAGGCTCGCCGCCGCGATGCAGTGAAGAATGCCGAAAAAGACGAAGGCGCTCGGGAAGACGATATAAGTGCCGACGCTCACCAGTCCCGCCGCGCCGGCGACGATGGCGAAGCGCCGCCAGAAGGCCCGCCACTGCACCCCGTTGCGGTGCGCCAGCGCGAGCGACACGCCGGCGATGAAAAGAAACGAAAAGGCGATCGCATGGCCGAAGGCCTTCACCGGCGCCGACCATGGGATCGACGCGGCGATATAGCCGAAATGGCCGAGATCCCAGGTGAGGTGAAAGGCGACCATCGCCAGCACGGCGAGGCCGCGCGCGGCGTCGAGCGCGCCCCAGCGCCCGACGGTCATTTGCCCGTAACGCCCTGGAACTTGCTGAACACCATATCCGGCGCCGAGAGATTGTGGCGCGAGGGCAGATGCCGTCCGACCCAGACTTCCGTGGCGCTGGCGCCGGGGAAGTCGATGACCGGGGCTTCCGCCCAACCCTTGCCGCGTTTCGAGCGCCAGGCGACGATCGCCGCGTCGCTCATCGTCTCCATCGCATACATCGAGCGCAGCGCCGCGAAGGGCCGCCCGCCCGCGATTGCATCGTCGAAGGAGACATCGAGCGTGAGCCGCTCCTGATCGATGCTCTTCAAAGAGACTTTCGCCTCGCCGCCACGCTTGAATTTCAGCGTGAAGCTGCGCGTCTTCGGATCGAAGACGATCTCCTCATAAGCGACGATCGGGCGTTCCTGCGTCTCGACGGGGCCGACGAGGAAGGAGGAGCCATAGGCGGTCCAGCGCATATCCTCGAAGGGCAGCGGCCGGGCGCGCCAATAGCCGTCCGGCGGATAGAAGACCATGATCTCCTCGGCGCGCTCGCGATACCACATCCAAACCTGGATGAGATGGAAGCCCGTCTCCACCTGGTCGCCGATGCGGATCGGCACGTCGTTGGGCCGCCAAAAGGAGGGGAAGGTGTAGCCGGTCATCCAGAATTCCGGCGTCTCCCAGAAAGTGCGCCGGCGCGCCTGGGCGAAGAATTTCGGATCATGGGAGAGGTCGCAGCTCGACCAGTCGGGCGCCCAGCGGTCCGAAACGATCGTATTGATGTAGGACGGATGGACCGCCTGTATTTGCAGGCCCCGGATGCGCGGCGAGACGAAGTCGAGCTCGATATTGTCCTTCTCGGCGCAGAGCTCCTGCACGGATTTGTTCTCGACGCGCACTTGCAGCTCGTCGAGCTGTTCCTGCGCCGAGGGCTGGGCGAAAGCGGGCGTAGCGGCGAGCGCGCCGGCGCCCATGAGAAATCGGCGGCGATCGAAAGACGTCACGGGGCTTCCTCGAAGGTGTTCGCGACAGGAGTGTTGCGCCGCTTATTTCACGGCTCTCAAGGCGAAAACAAGGAGAGGCGCGTTATTGGCCGACTTGCGCTCCAGCCATGCTGGAAAATCGCCCCGCGCAAGCATGGCGGCGAGCCCGTCCGGCGCAGCGGAAACGAGTGACGAGGGCGCCTTGGCGCGCGCGCACCATACAACGAGCCCCGCGCCCGCTTCGCGCAACAGCGCCTCGGCCTCATTGGGCGGGGCCATGAAGGCGTTGGCGGCGAGGAGATTGCCGTGATTGTCGCGATGATAGGGCGCCGCAAAAACGCTGTGCGGCGTATGGGCGAGAATATGGCTGCCGAAATCGAAGGAGCCGAGGACGCGCGCCGGGGGCTGCGCAGCGAGCGGGGCGAGCGCTTGCGGCGTCAGGCAGGCGCGCTCGCCATCCGCCTCGCTATCGTCCCCCGAGGGCAGCGCCAGCGCGAGGCCGATCGGCGAAACGAGGAGCGCAAGGAAGGCGGCGAGGGGGGCGCGTAGCGCGGCGCTCACGCGCAAGCGTTCGCCCAGTGCAACGATGGCGGCGGCGAGCGGCGCCATCGCCAGCGGCGTCACGGACGAGAAAACCCGTAGCTGCCAGAGACCCGCCGCAAGGCCCACCGCGACAAGAGCGGCTGTGAGCAGCCAGCGCCGCCGCGCGAGGCCCTGCGCGCGCCAAGCGAAGGCGGCCGCGGCCGCGAGTCCGAGCGCGACGGGCGCGGCGGTGGCGACGACAAGGCCGGGCGCTTTGGGGAAGAGCGCAAAAAGCGGCTTCGCCTCGGCCACATGGGAAAGCCAGAGATCCCGTATCAGAGGATCGAGCCCCACGAGCGGATCGCCGAGGCAATGGGGCGCAAGCAGGAGGACGCTCGAAAGCGTTACGAGTCCGGCCCCGCCCGCTGCGAGAAGGCGAGCGCGGAAAGTCGGGAGCCACGGAGCGGCCAAAGCCAGCGCAATGAGCGACGCGGCGCCAACGCCAAGCGCGGCGATATGCGCGAAAGAGAAGGTGTCACAAACGGAAGCGAAATAACGGACGCTCGGAACAGTGGTCACGTAGAAGGCGGGAAAGGCGACGGGGACGCCGCCGGCAAACCACAGAAGCCGCCCCCGCGCCGCCGCGCCCTCGAAGACGAAAAGCAAGGGAAGCGCCGCCACAATCACGGCGAAGAAGGGCAGGTTTTCGAGGCTGATCGCGAAAGAGAGCGCCATCAGCGCCGCGCTGGCGGCGAGGCGGCTCGCCTGCTTCCCATCGAGGCCTTGCAGAAAAAAGCAGAGCGACGCCGCCAATGTGACGATCTGGGGCGCATGATGGTCGATGCGGCCCGGCGTGAATTGCAGAAACATCGCCCCCGAGAGCATGGCGAGCCAAATCGCGAGGCTTCGCGCGCGGGGGCCGGAGAGAATGGCCGCGAGCCAGCCGACGACCGCGAAAAGCGCGGCGAGCAAAAGGAAGGGAAAGACGAGCCGCGTCGCCCGCTCCGCATATTCCGGCGCGAGAAAGCGCGAAAAGAGCAGATCGAGCCCGGCGAGCGGAACGTCGACGATCCGCGACCAATGCATCGGCAGCCCACCCGGCGGATCGAGGCGATAGGCGGTCACGTCGAACCAGGGCTGGCCCGCGAGGAAATCACGTAGCTGCACGGCCCGCATAGCGTCGTCGGAATCGAAAAAGGCGCCCGTGCGCCAGACGGCCTCAGTGCGCGAGAAGGACAGCGCCGCCGCGCAGAGAAGCGAAAGAGCAAGCACGAGGCCGGACGGGAAGCCGAAGTCCGTCGCCGCTTGGCGGCCCGCGGCGCTCCGCGCATCAGGCGTGGCGAGATCGGTCATCGTGCATCCTTAGAGCGTCGGGCGCTCATATCTCGGCTTTGAACAGCAGGCCCCGGCGCGAGACGAAATTGAACATGAAGACGAAGCCCGCCGTCGCCGCCTTGGCGATCGAGAGCGGCAGGCCGAACTCTCCGACGAAGAGGCGCATGAGGGCCTCGGTCAGCAGGAGGCCGATGACGCCCGTGACCAGAAAGCCGAAAATCTCGACGCGCGGCGCGCGGGCGCGCCGTCCCTCGAAGACGAAGCGGATGCTGAGGAGATAGATCAGGCAGAGGCCGGAAAGAAAGCCCGCGGCGGCGGCCTGCAGATAGCCGACGCCGAAGCCTTTCGTGAGCGACATCAGGACTGCGTAATCCAGCGCCAAAGCAAAGACGCTCGCCGCCGCATAGCGGATCATGTCGCGCACAAAGCGCAGGAGACGTCCCGGCGCCAGGCCCACAGCGAGCGCGCCATGCGCATCCGTCAGAAGCGACATGGTCACGCCACCTTTTGCGGCACGAGCCGTTCGCTCGCCAGCGCTTCCTCGGCTCCCGCGACGCCCGCCTCGGAATATTCGGCGTCCTCATTGACCCGCCAGATGTCGAAGGTCTCTTCGCCGCGAATGATGTTGAGCGCGGCGAGCATGCCAGTCATCATGGCGTGGTCCTGATTGTTATATTTGTGCATGCCATTGCGGCCGATCGGATGCAGCGTCGGGAAGCGCGCGGCGATCTCGCGGCGGATCGTCTCGACATTCTCGGCGTAAGCGTCGTCGTAAACCGGATAGGCCTTGGCCTGACGCACGACGCAGGCGTCCACCACGTCATCGGGGTCCATAAGCCCGATCTGGCCGATCTCTCCCTTGGCGAGCGCGATCAGCTCCTCATCGGGCGCGGCCCAGAGCCCGTCGCCCTCGAAGCAGAAATATTCGAGCCCGAGGCAGGTGGAGACGCCGTCGGCGATCATCTCGGGCGACCAGCTCCTGAAGTTCTGCACCCGGCCGACCTTCACGGAAGGGTCGTGGATATAAACCCAATTGTCGGGCAGCTCCTTCTGCGGGCGCCCGATCAGCACCACGGTCAGGAAGTCGCGATATTTGAGGGCGCGGGCGTTGAAGAGGCTCAAGGGCTTGGGCTCGACGGCGTTCATCAGATCGCGCATCGGCGCCGACGACATCACGTGGCGTGCATGGAAGGTTTCAACGTCGCCATTCGGCTTTGCGGCGCGCACGGTCCAGAGCCTGGACGCCGCGTCGTAGTGGATTTGGTCGACGCTTCGGCCCATGAGGAGACGTCCGCCCATCTCCTGCATCTTGCGGGCGCAGGCCTCCCACATCATGCCGGGACCGCGGCGCGGATAGCGGAAGCTCTCGATCAGTGTTTTGGCGCCGGCCCCGGCCTTGCGCAGGCCAAGCGAACGGCGCAAGCCGTCCATGATCGCCGCGCTCAGCGAAAGCCCCTTGATGCGCTGCGCCGCCCAATCGGCGGAAATCTCGTCGCAGCCCATGCCCCACACTTTCTCGGTGTAGGTCTTGAAGAAGATGCCGAAGAGCCGCTCGCCGAACTGATTGCGCACCCACTGGTGGAAGGTCTTGGGCTCCTTGACCGGGAAGGCCTTGGCCCAGGCGAAGGAGGCCATGCACAAGGCGCTTTCGAAAAGGCCGAGATTCCTCAGCGCCTCGAAGGCTTTCAGCGGATAGGCGTAGAACTTCCCCCGGTAATAGATACGCGACAGGCGCGGCCGCTCCAGAAAATCATCGGGCAGGATCTCGTTCCAGAGGTCGACGATCTCCTTCGACTTGGAGAAGAAACGATGCCCGCCGATGTCGAACAGGAAACCCTTGTAGCTCGCCGTGCGCGAAATGCCGCCGACATAGGTCGGGTCCTGCTCCAGCACCAATGCGTCGCGCCCGTGTTTTGCGAGCGTATATCCTGCCGTCAAACCGGCAGGGCCGGCCCCGATGATGATCGTTTCGATAATCTCGCCCATGCCAGCCCTGAAGTCGGGCTCCTCGCCGCGGCGGGAGCCCTTGCCTGAAGCGGACCCACATGGGGGCCGCCGCCCGGCAAGCATTCTGGTTTAGGGCCGTTAATGGGCAGTTACGTTAACGTTACGCGCGGGCGCGCGCACTCACCACATTGGCGCGAAGGGTTGCTCCTGCCAGCTGCGAACCGTGCCATAATGGTGATGACGGACAGGCGCATAGGCCATGGCGTGCGCGTGATGGCGCCGCAGGCTGGCGTAGCGGGTGGCGCGCACCGGCGGCGCGCCCGTGATCGAAATGCTGCCTCCTTCCGCCTGCACAATCTCATAGAGCCGCTTGGCGTTGCCGGGCGCGAGGCGCACGCAGCCATGCGACGCGGGGCGTCCCAAGGCGCCGGTGGCGTAGGTGCCATGGATAGCGTAGCCGCCGCGAAAGAAGATCGAGTAGGGCATGGGCGACATGTGGTATTTGCGGGAATAATGCATCCGCTGCATGCCGGTCGGCGCATAGGAGCCGCGCGGCGTCGCATAGCCGGCCCGCGCCGTCGAGACAGGCCAGCTGTAGCTGCCCTCGTTCGAGTCGACATGCATGGTCTGCGTCGACAAATCGATGTGGATGTTCGCGGTAGCGTGGGCCAGGCCGAAGGACATGAAAAAGGCCGCCACAGCCAGCAAGATGATTCTCAAACGCATGACGCCCACTCCAAGAAAACACTTATTGTCGAGATTGTGCCGCAATGATGTTCGAACGGCAACGTAAATGGACCGGTAAGGTTGACAGGGGATGATAACCTAAAAGAGGGCGAGCGTGCGTCAGCAAGACAAGACGGTGAGAGAAATGCGCGCATTTAGACTTGTGACGACGCTGTTGGCGCTGACCCTGGCGGGCGCAGGCGCCGCTCAAGACAAGGGAACGCTCGACCCGAAGCCTCTGCCGCCGCTCGCCAATCCTTCCGCCCCCACGACCCCGGCGAAGGAGCTCTTCGGCCGGGCGGCGGACAGCGCGCCGCTCGAGCCGGACCCGATCGGTTTTTATTCGCGCGGCTGCCTGGCGGGTGGAGAACAACTCCCCGTCAACGGCCCGCATTGGCAGGTCATGCGCCTCTCGCGCAACCGCAATTGGGGCCATCCGGAGCTCGTCCGCTTCCTGGAGAATTTCTCGGCCAAGGCGGCGCAGGCCGCGGGCTGGCCGGGCCTTCTCGTCGGCGACATGTCGCAGCCGCGCGGCGGACCGATGCTGACCGGCCACGCCTCGCACCAGATCGGCCTCGACGCCGATATCTGGCTCTCGCCGATGCCCAGGCGCGAGCTCACCCGCGCCGAGCGCGAGGAGATGTCGGCGACCGACGTCGTGCGCGAGGATCTCCTCGACGTGAAGCCGAACGTCTGGAGCGAGGGACACATCGCGCTCATTCGCGCTGCGGCGATGGAGCCAAAGGTACAGCGCATTTTCGTCAACCCGGCGATCAAGCGCGCCCTATGCCGCGTCGCGGAGGGCGAATCCTGGATGCGCAAGGTGCGCCCCATGTGGGGGCACAATTACCATTTCCACGTCCGGCTCTTCTGCCCCGACGGCTCGAGCTGCAAGGATCAGGACCCGACGCCTGCCGGCGACGGCTGCGATCAGTCGCTGGCCTGGTGGTTCACGGACGAGGCGCTGCACCCGAAGAAATCGACGAAATCCTGGCCGCCCATGACCATGGCGGCCTTGCCCACGGCCTGCCAGCAGGTGCTGCGGGCGGAGTGACGCCGACTCCCGTCATTGCGAGCGAAGCGAAGCAATCCAGAGCCGCTATAGCTGCCCTGGATTGCTTCGTCGCTTTGCTCCTCGCAATAACGGCGGGTGGCGTGGCGGTCAGCCCGCCCCGGTTCCGACAGGGCAGGAGACCCCGGTGCCGCCGAGCCCGCAATAACCGCTCGGGTTCTTGGCGAGATATTGCTGGTGGTAGGCCTCCGCATAATAAAACAGCGGCGCGGGCCGGATTTCCGTGGTGATCGGGCCGTAGCCGGCCCTGGTCAATACCTGTTGATACGAAGCCTTCGAGGCCTCCGCCGCCGCGAGCTGCTCGGGCGTCGAGGTGTAGATGACCGAGCGATATTGGGTCCCGACGTCATTGCCCTGGCGCATGCCTTGGGTCGGATCGTGGCTCTCCCAGAAAATCCGCAAAAGGCTCTCGAAAGACATCCTGGCCGGGTCGTAGACCACCAGAACGACCTCCGCATGGCCGGTCCTGCCGGTGCAGACGTCTTCGTAAGTGGCGTTCTTGCTCGTTCCGCCCGCGTAGCCGACGGCGGTGACGTGAACCCCCTCGCCCGCCTGCCAGAATTTGCGCTCGGCGCCCCAGAAGCAGCCCATGCCGAAAAGAACCTGCTGGGTCCCGGCCGGAAAGGGCGGATCGAGCGACGCGCCAGTGACGAAATGGCGCGCGCCATGTGGAACGGGCGTTTCGCGGTCCGGGATCGGCCCCAGCCGCCGGGCGAGGTCGAGCTTGTCGAAGAGAGACATGCTTCGAAGAATAACGCGCCATTCAGCGGCGCCAATAGCGATTCGACGCCTCGCGCTTATGGCTGAAGATAATGAAGAAGGCCCCCAGGCCGCCGAGGGCGACGCTCACCGGCAGAAGGAGCAGCGTGGTCGCTACGGGGTCCCATAGAGAGGCCGATTTCGCTTGGATGTTCGATTCCAACGACCGATAGAGCGACGGGAAAGAGTCCGCGAGGCCGCTGCGCAGCGACGTGACCAAAAGCGACCCGCCCGCGATCGAGCGCGTGCCGTCGACAATGAGGGCGATGAATCCTCCGGCGAGTAGCAGCAGTCCGAGGAAGCGGGTCACGAGGCGCAGCATATGCCCAACCATAAGTGCATGGCGCGCCTCTGTCCACGCGGCGCCAGTTCCATTTCCGCCACGGGCGATCCTATTTGAGGCGCCGCGACTTTGGGCGCTTTGGCGAAGCATTAACCTTAATAGGTTCTGATTGGCGCAGAGGCCGGAACGCCCTCGAGCGGACGTTCGCCGGCCGCTTCAACGGAGCGCCCTCCGCTCCGCCGGAACCAAAATGCGCAGCCGTAACCAGTCCTTCCCCTTTGTCGACGCGTCTGGCGACTATACCCTCGAGGTGTCGCGCGGCCATTTCAGGCGCAAGTTTCGCCTGTCGCTTTCGGCGCTCGTGGCCGGCGGCGCGGTCGCCGCCCTTCTCGTGGCCACGGTCGTCGGCGCCGCCGCCTATTTGATCTTCCGCGACGAGCTGCTCGCCGGCCTGATCGATCGCCACACACAGATGCAATACGCCTATGAGGATCGGATCGCCGCTTTGCGGCTGCGCCTCGACCAGCTCGCGAGCCGGCAGTTCATCGACCAGGACAGCGTCGAGGGGAAGGTTCAAAATCTGGTTGTCCGGCAGGCGCAGCTCGAGACGCGCGCCGCCGTTGTCGCCCAGCTGCTTGAACGCACCATTTCCAGCGACGCCGGAGTTACGTTGGTGACGCCGGCCGCCCGCGAGCCTTCGGCTCTGAGTGCGGTAAAGGCGGGCCTGCCGCTCGCAAAGGCGCCGCCCATTTCCGCCGGGATCAACGGCCAGAAGGGCGCCACGGAAGAGGCTCCGCTGGGCTACGCGCCAAAGCCCGCACCCGAGGGGCTCGAGCTGCGGCTCGGCGACGAATCGAAGCCGCTGCCGCTCGCGCCGCCCGGCGCCGCGCCCAAGCGCGACGAGCGCGGGCCCATCGACACCTCGATGGCTCCGCGGACAGCTACGCCGTCGCTCGCGCTCGCGCACGCCGCCGATCCCGGCGCACCCATGCCCCTGCGCCTCGAAAGCCTCGCCGTCTCGCTCGATCACGTCGAGCGGGATCAGGCGCGCCGTCTTTCCGGCATCGTGCGCCCCGCCCTTGAGGCCGCGACCCGCCTGCGGCAGGCTTTCGACATCGCGGGCGTTTCCGTCGATCGCTACATCAAGCCCCGGCACAAGGACGCCGCGCTGGCGGTCGGCGGCCCGTTCGTCGCGGCCCCTGCGCGCGCGACCGACAGTTTGTTCGAACGCGATCTCGCCGCTGCGCAATCGGCTGTCGCGACGCTCGACGGCCTGCGCCGCGCGCTGCCGACAACGCCATTGCGCAAGCCGCTTACAGGCGAGCTCCAGCTCACCTCGACCTTCGGCTATCGCACGGACCCCTTCTTCGGACGCCCGGCGCTGCATAGCGGCGTCGATCTGCGCGAGGACTATGGCGCCCCTGTCAAGGCGACCGCCGCGGGAACCGTCAGCGTCGCCGGGCCGCAGGGCGGCTATGGCAATCTGGTGGAGATCGACCACGGCGGCGGCATGTCCACCCGCTACGGCCATCTCTCGGCGATCAACGTCTTCCCCGGCCAGCCGGTCGGGCCCGGCGCCGTCGTCGGCCGCGTCGGCTCCACGGGACGCTCCACCGGCCCGCATCTTCATTATGAGGTGCGCATCGACGGCGAGGCGGTCGATCCGTCGCGCTTTCTCAAGGCCGCCTCCGCGCTGGGCGGCATTGTCCAGTAGTCGTAGAGACGCGTATCGACGTTCATACAGGTATTGACAGAATCAGCCCGCGCTGGAAGTCTCGCGCCATGGCCACGACGAAGGTTTTCAAATCCGGCAATAGTCTTGCGGTGCGCTTGCCGCGCGAGATCGCTTTTCCCGAGGGGTCGGAGGTGATTGTGACCCGGCAGGGCGAAAGCCTCGTCGTTTGCCCCGCCCGTCTCGATATGAAGACGCTCGTCTCTCGTCTTGCCCTGGCCCCGGCGCCGCCGCCGCTGGATCCGCCGGAGTTCAAGCCGCCGAGGCGCGAATGGACCGAAGCCGAGTGACGCCCCGTTATCTCTTGGACGCAACAGTCGTTTTCGCTGCGGCAAGCGGCGAGATGGCGACGCTCGCCAAGCTGTCTCGGCTGTCGATTTCCGACGTTGCGATCCCGGCGCTGGTTTATTGCGAGCTAGTGGGCGGCGCGGCGACCGCCGGAAAGAGCCCGAGGCTCGCCGAGAATGTCGCATTGCTCGCGCAAAACGTCGACATCCTCCCCTTCGACCGCGCGGCGGCCGAGGCCTATGCCGCCATGCTGCGCAAAATCGAGCCCAAAAGACGCCGCATGCTCGACCGCATGGTGGCGGCGCAGGCGATAGCAGAGGGTCGAATCCTCATTACGCTCGCGCCGCGCGACTTCGAGGATTTGCCGGACCTCTCGCTGGAAAGCTGGGCGATTTAGGCTAGGCGGCTCACGATAGAGATTGTCGACCCGGCCCGCATCGGGGCTATGGGAGTCACGCCTCTCGGAAGCGTCATGGCCGGGACGAGCCCGGCCTTGACGAGGGTCGGCCGTTCCGTCGCCCTCGCGTTACTCCACGTCCTCCACCTTCTCCGGGCCGCCGCCATAGATGCGCTGGGCGAGAGAAGCCTGCATGAAGTCGTCGAGCTCGCCGTCGAGCACTTCCGAGGGCGTGCCCGACGTGACGCCGGTGCGCAGGTCCTTCACCAGCTGATAGGGCTGCAGAACATAAGAGCGAATCTGGTGTCCCCAGCCGATCTCGGTCTTGCTGGCGGCCACCTTGTTCGCCTCGGCCTCGCGCATTTCCAGCTCGCGCTCATAGAGGCGGGCGCGCAGCATGTTCCAGGCGGTCGCGCGGTTCTTGTGCTGCGAGCGCTCGGCCTGACAGGCGACGACGATGCCGGTCGGCAAATGCGTGATGCGGATCGCCGAATCGGTCGTGTTCACGTGCTGGCCGCCCGCGCCGGACGATCTATACGTGTCAATACGGCAGTCCGACTCGTTGATATTGACCTCTATCCGGTCGTCCACGACCGGATAGACCCACACCGACGCGAAGCTCGTATGGCGGCGGGCGTTCGAGTCGAAGGGCGAGATGCGCACCAGGCGATGCACGCCCGATTCGGTCTTGGCCCAGCCATGGGCGTTGTGGCCCTTGACCAGAAGCGTGCCCGATTTGATGCCCGCCTCTTCGCCGGCGGTCTCCTCGATCACCTCGACCTTGAACTTCTTGCGCTCGCCCCAGCGGGCGTACATGCGGAACAGCATGCGCGCCCAATCCTGGCTCTCGGTGCCGCCGGCGCCGGAGTGAATTTCGATGAAGGTGTCGTTGCCGTCGGCTTCGCCCGAGAACAGCGCCTCGATCTGACGGCGCTGGGCCTCCTTGAGAAGGACCTTGAGCGCCTCGACGCCCTCTTTCTCGGTCGTTTCGTCACCGGCTTCTTCGCCAAGCTCGACGAGCGTCAGCGCGTCTTCGAGATCGCGCGCAAGCTTGTCGATCGCGCCCATCTGCTCCTCGAGCTGGGTGCGTTCGCGCATGAGCTTCTGCGCTTCGTCGGCGTTGTTCCAGAAATTGGGGTCTTCGGCCTTGACGTTCAGTTCGGCGAGACGGCGGGTTGCAGTCTCGACGTCAAAGATGCCTCCTCAGCAGTCCCATGGACTGCTCGATCTGTTCTTTGAGCGCAAGCGGCTCGGCGCGCATGGGTTTTTGTCTTTCGGAAAGCTTGGGGAGCGGCGCTCCCTGTTAAGTGGCGCGGAAATTAGGCGGGGCGGGGCGGCATGTAAAGCGCCGATCGTGTCAGCCTCAGTAACTGCTGCTCAGTAACTGCTGGTGTCGGCCGGCGGCGCCGGCGGCTTGGAGCCGCGCGGCCGGCTCTCCTCGGCGCCCTCGGAGTCGGTAAGGCCCCAGCGCCGCATCAACAGCAGCACGAGCCCCGCCGCAAAAATACAAACGATGGTGGCGTAGACGACGCCCTCCTCGCTTTCCGAGAAAGGCAGATTCTTAAGATTCATCCCGAAAAAGCCGGTGACAAAGGTCGCCGGCAGCAAGAGCGTCGTGACCACGGTCAGCACATAGAGCCGGTCGTTGGTCTCGAGATTCAGAATGGCGTTCAGCTCGTCCTGCAGCAGGCGGGCGCGATCCTGGAGGGTTTGCATGTCCCGGGCGAGCGATTCGGTATGCTGCACGAGCCGGGACGCGGTCTCGCGCAGCGCGTTGTCGGCGGCGCTATTGGGATCGTCCTCGATATCTTCGAGGCGCGCCAGCGTCGAAACAAGGCCACCGATCTGCCGCGAGAGCCGCACGGCGTCGCGGCGCCCGGCGCCGAGCAGCGGCCGCGCATCCCGCCCGCGCGCGTCGATGATCAAATCCTCGGCGCGATCGAAGGCGAGGCCGATGTCATTAGCCATCCGGCTCAGCTCGTCGACGATGTTGGCCGTCATCATCTCGAAGAGGGCGAAGGGCGATTCGACGGTGGTCCCCCTGCCGACGGCGCTGCGAATGGCGTCGACGCAGCTCATCGGCCGCCGCCGGGCTGTCACCAGGAAGCTTTCGTCTATCGCGAAGCGCAGGAAATCCGTGCGCGACGCCGGACCGGCGAGGGTGCGCTCGTGATCGAGCAGGGCGCCGCTCAGCAGGCCTTCCGAATATTCGAGATATTGGTGATCTACCGGCTCGCGGAGCGCCTCGCGCGCGCTGTCCGAGAGCACCCCGATCCGGCCGATGAGCGGCCGCGCGCGCACGTCGGTCAGATCGAGATGCAGCCAGACAAAGCCCTCGCGCGCCTCGCCAAGAGCGTCGAGATCGACCGTCGAGCCCGGCTCGGCGCGGCCCTGCGCGTCGAAGCGGATGATCCAGAGACAGCCGGGAATGCCGGCGTGAAGGGGTTCTTTCAGACGGTCGGCGGTCATGAGCTCGAGCTGTAGGGGATCGTCTAGGCCGCGCCGAGCCTCGCGGTGAATTCCGGCGCAACCGGGGGCGGCGGTTCGGCGTCCAGATGCGCGACAAGCCGCCGAGGCCGATGAGAGAAAGCGACAGCGTTTCAATTAAACGCGTCCCCGGCGCTTGGGAAGGCGCCCCCACTTATTTTCATCGGCCGGGCAGTCACGCGGGCAGTCGTCTGTTTATGACACAATTGCGACGCAGTATCTCTCACAAGGCCATGGAAATTTTACGTTTTTTTCAACTCCGGCCCCCAACCTCAAGCTAGATATTGGTCTATGTTGGTGTAGCGTCATGATGGCTATGGATCCGGCGGAAGATATATCCGCCGCTTTTGGTGTGCTCAGCGACTTCGAGGAAGTCCGCGAGCTGTGCGTCAGCTGGGGCTGCCAGACAGAGAAGCCATCTGAATTTCCACGCTTCGAGGAACTCGCTCTGGGGAGTCTCGGAACCCTCGCCGACGATCTCGGCCTCATGGGGGAGGGGCGCGGCGGCGGCCTCGAAATCTATTATGCGGGCAGATCGATCGAGAGCTGGCTCGGTCAGGAGCTACGATGCACGGCCTTGGAGGCGATCGACCAATATTGCGCCGCCTCTATGCGCGAAACGGTGGCCCTCGCGACGCAGCGGCGCCGTCCTGCCATGCAGGTCTTGCATTGCCTGCGGGACGGCCTCGCGACGAGCCGTGAAATCGTCATCTTCCCGCTCTCGACCAGAAAGGGCGCGACGGTTTTTCTCGTCTTCTCGCGGGAACGGGCGCAGGCGCACAACATCGTCGACGCCATTTACCGCGCCACGGACGACGGTTTGGTCACGCTCGCGGCCGTCTTCGGCGAGGCCGCCGGCGCGCCCGTGGATTTCCGCATTCTGAGCCTCAATGACGGAGCCGCACGGCTATTCGGGGGGGCTGAAACGGCGCTTCGCTGGCGGCGCCTCTCCGAGGCGGCCCCTGCCTTCGCGCGCGACGGCACGCTCTCCCGGCTGATCGAGCTTTCGAAAAACCGGCGCTGCGACGAATTCGAAATCGCCGGGCCGCTCGCGGAGTCGCCCCGGCATTTGCGCCTCAGCGCCGCCCCAATGAGCGCCGATCTCATCGCCATTACGCTGACCGACGTGACCCGGCTCAAAGCCCGAGAGGAATATTTCCGGCTGCTCTTCGAAGAAAATCCGATGCCCATGTGGGTGCACGACCCACATAGCCGGCAAATCCTCGCAGCCAATGACGCGGCGGTCCGGCATTTTGGCTATCCACGCGACCGCCTTCTGGACGCCACGCTCGAAGCTCTCTTCGACGAGAAAGAACACCCGCACCTTCCGGGCATCCAAGGAATCCCGGACGACGCAAGCGCAGATCGAATCTGGCAGGGGCGCTCTGCCGACGGGCGGCGTCGGGATATAGAAATTCACGCTCGGGAACTCGACTTCGACGGCCGACGGGCCGTCCTCGTCTCGGTGGTCGACGTAACCGAGCAACTGGCGGCTTCGGCGCGCATCGCCCATATGGCGCTTCACGATTCGCTCACCGGTCTCGCTAATCGCAACCAGTTTCGCATGCGCCTCGCCGCCAGCCTGGAGGCCCTTCAGCCGGGCGAGGCACTCGCCGCGCATTACATCGATCTCGATGATTTCAAGGACATCAACGACACGCTGGGGCATCCCGCGGGCGATCAATTGCTGGTCGCCGTGGCCGAGCGGCTCTCCGACATCCTACGGCCGGGGGACATGGTCGCCCGCCTCGGAGGGGACGAGTTCGCCTTTGTCCAACCAGGTCTCGCTTCGCCGGACGAGGCCGCCCAATTCGCCGAAAAAATCGTCGGCGCGCTCGGCCACCCGCTCAAAATCAACGGACAGAATGTTCTGGTGAGCGCGAGCGTCGGCGTGGCCATCGCCCCGGCGCACGCCAGCGACCCGGACACTCTGCTGCAATATGCGGATATCGCGCTTTATCAGGTCAAGCAGGCCGGCGGCGGCGCCTATCGGCTCTTCGACGCGGGGATGGCGGCGTCGCTGATGCGTCGCCGCATTTTGGAGGCGGACCTCCGGGACGCGCTGATGCGCAACGCCTTCGAGGTGCATTATCAGCCCATCGCTGAGATCGAAAGCCGCCGCATCGTCGCGATGGAGGCTTTGCTGCGCTGGACCCATCCGACCCGCGGGCCCATTTCTCCCGTGGAGTTCATCCCCATCGCCGAGGCCAGCGGGCTCATCATCCCGATCGGCGAGATGGCGCTCAGGCGCGCTTGCGTCGAAGCCATGCACTGGCCGCCGACCGTGCGCTTGAGCGTCAATCTTTCGCCGGCGCAGTTCAAGTCCGAGGCCCTCGTCCAATCGGTCGTCCGGGCGCTGGAGTCCAGCGGCCTGCCGGCGAACCGCCTGGAGCTGGAGATCACCGAGTCGGTTCTGCTGGTGGAGAGTCGCGACAATCTCTCGATCTTGCACCAGCTGCGCGCCTTGGGCGTGCATATTTCGCTCGACGATTTCGGAACGGGCAATTCCTCGCTCTTCTATCTTCGGGCGTTCCCTTTCGACAAAATCAAGATCGATCGCTCCTTCGTGCAGGAGCTGCCGACCAATCAGCAGTGCGTCGCCATTGTTCGCGCGGTGACGGGCATCGGCCAGTGTCTGAATGTGGCGACGGTGGCGGAAGGGGTGGAGACGGAAGAGCAGCTTGCGCATCTTCGCAAGGAAGGCTGCACGCAAATGCAGGGCTATCTCTTCGCCAGGCCGCAGCCGGCAGAAATGGCGCGCAAGCTTTTCGGCGCGTGGCAGGAGGAGGGGGCCGCGGCGTGAGCGGCTTGCCCCGCCCCGGCCACGCGCCAACATTTTCTGTCCAGCCGCCGGATCGGCGCCGAACCAATCAGCCCTTCTTCTCGCAAAGCGGCTGATCGCATTTGCGCGCATTGGCGATAATCTCGCGCAGCGGCTTTGCGCCTGGCCAGCCGAGGATCGCCGTTCCCGCGATGACGAAAGCGGGCGTCATCGCCAAGCCCAGCGCCGCGGCGAGGCGCGTTTGCTTTTTGACGACGTCGCTGACCGTTTCGCTATCGGCCGATTCTTCCACCTTGGCCGGATCGAGCCCCATGGCGCGCACGATGGCGAGCGCTGCCGGTCCATTGGCGCCGCCGCGCGCTGCATACATCTTCAGATGAAAATCATAGGCCTTCGCCGGGCCGTAAAGCCGCAAGACAGATTGTTGGACCTTCGCCGCCTGCACCGAGCCGATGGAGAGAATGGCGTTGTTGATCAGGCCGACGCGCAAGTTTTGGTCGGCTGCGGCGATGCTCGCAAGCTCTCGAGCGGCTTTTCGACAGAAAACGCAGTTGTAGTCGAAGAATTCATAGAGGATCACATCGCCGTCGCGGCGACCTTCCCATAAAATGCCGGGAAGACTTGCCGGGTCCAGCTCCGATGGGATGCGGAAATTTTGCATCGGCTCGCCGGTCTCGCCGCGCAAGGGAAAGGCGGAATTGTCCTGCGCGCGAAGCGGAGAGAGCGAGAGAAATGGAGCCGCGCCGAGGACGCCGAGCGCCGCGCGTCTGGTCAATTGCCGGTTCGGACGATCAAACTTCAATTTTTTGCTCCTTGGCTTTTCGGCGCTGCCGACGCCGAAACGATCATCCCCACGGACCGGGCTTCGGTTGATCGAGGGGGCTGCGACCGTCCTTCGGCAGAAAAGACCCTTCCTCCGGCTGCGGCTCGATCGACTCGGGCGCGGCTTCCTCGATCGGCGCGGGATCAGGCGCAATCTCCACGTCCTGTCCGCCCGCATAAGCAATGAGCGCCCGGATGCGCTCGTCTACGCTCGGATGCGTGGCGAGCCAGCTTGATTCTTCCACCCGCGCGGGGCTCTCGATGAAGAAGGCGTGCATGCGCGAGGGCATGTCGGGAATGACCGCATGCGCCTGGATTTTGCGCAGCGCGGAGATCATGGCGTCGGGGTTTTTGGTCAATTCCACAGAGCCGGCGTCGGCGAGAAATTCGCGCGAGCGCGACAGCGCGAAGCGGATCAGCACCGAGGCGCCCCAGCTCAGCAGGATGATGAGCAGCGCCAGGACAATCGCGATAATCGCGCCACCGTCGCGCCGATTGTCCTCGCGATCGGACGAGCGGGTCGGCATGAAACCGAAAGGGAAATTCCAGTTGCGGAAGGTGAGATCGGCGACGAAGGCGAAAATGCCGGCGAAGATCACCGCGATCACCATCATCTGAACGTCGCGGTTGCGGATATGCGTCAGCTCATGGGCGAGCACCGCCTCGATCTCGGGGTCGGTCAATTCCACGAGCAGGCCGCGCGTCACGGCGATGTGATATTTCCCCTCTTCAAGGCCCGACGCATAGGCGTTGAGCGCGTCGCTCTCGACGATCTGCAGCGCGGGGATGGGAATGCCGCGCGAGATGCAGAGATTTTCGAGGAGATTGTAGAGCCGGGGCGATTCCGCGCGGGTGACGTCATGCGCGCCGGTCGCGAAGTCGATCATCCTCTGGTGAAAAAAATAGGCAATGGCGAACCAGGCGCTCGCCGCCGCGACGCCGATCGGCCAGCCATATTTGAGGTCCTTTGTCGCGCGGGCGACGATATCGTCGAAAGGCGCGTCGCCGGCATTAAGGGCCTCGAAGATCAGCGCGAAGGAAAACATCAGCGCCAGCAGCAGGACGACAAAGCCCGCAAGCAGAAAGGCGGAGCGCATCCGATTGGCGCGGATGTGGGAATAAAGGCCGTAGGCTTTGAACATGGGGTTTTCCGTATTAGGGCGCCGCCGCGTGGCGTCCCGTCATTGCGAGCGAAGCGAAGCAATCCAGGGCGTCATCTCGGCTCTGGATCGCTTCGTCGCTTTGCTCCTCGCAATGACGGGACTGCGTCCCACTCAAAACTGCACCTTCGGCGCCGCTTCTATGGCCTTCTGCTCGGCCTCGCCCAGGTTGAAATAGTCCATAGGCTCGAATGCGTAACGCTGGGCAATGAGAAAGCCGGGAAAGCCCTCGCGCGTGGCGTTGTATTCTGCGACCGTATTGTTGAGGAAACGCCGCGCAGCGGAAATCTTGTTCTCTATGTCCGCCAGTTCGCTCTGCAGTTGCTGGAAGTTCTGATTGGCCTTTAGATCGGGATAGGCTTCGCTAAGCGCGATGAGGCGGGAAAGCGCGCCGGTCAGCGCGCCTTCGGCGGCGCCCTGCGCCGTGGGGCCGGCCGCAGAAACGGCTGCGTTGCGCGCCTTGACCACGTCTTCGAGCGTCGTCTTCTCATGCGTGGCGTAGCCCTTCACCGTCTCGACCAGATTGGGAACAAGGTCGTGGCGTTGCTTGAGCTGGACATTGATGTCGGAGAAGGCCTGTTTGCAGCGCTGCCGCAGATTGACGAGACCATTATAGGCCCCGACCAGCCAGAAGCCGACCGCCGCCGCGAGGCCGAGCAATATGAGTAGCGCCATTTGACATTCCTCCCCTTGGCCCGCCGCGTGAAACCGCCGCCGGAGCGCGCGCATGTTAGCCCTGCGCCGCGTCCGGGCATAGGCCGAGTCTATTTGACGGAACGGCCGCTCACGCCTATCTCTTGACGAAAGGCTCACGGCTCGCTGCACGCGACGAACCCTAAAAGAATTAGCGATGGCTCTTCTGCCGATCATCACCCTGCCCGATCCCCGGCTGCGCAAGGTCTCGCAGCCGGTGGAGCGCGTCGACGCCGAGATCTTGCAGCTTCTCGACGATATGCTGGAGACCATGTACGAGGCGCCCGGCGTCGGGCTCGCCGCCATTCAGGTGGCCGTGGCCAAGCGCATCGTCGTCGTTGACATTGGCAAGTCGGAGGAGGAGCGCAGCCCGCTCTTCCTCGTCAATCCGCAGATCATCTGGGCCTCGGAGGAGCTGTCCTCCTATAACGAGGGCTGCCTCTCGGTGCCGGATTATTTCGACGACGTGAAGCGCCCGGCCCGCGTGCGCGTGCGCCATCTCGACCGCGCCGGCGAGGCGCAGGAATTCGACGCCGAGGGCTTCCTCGCCACTGTCGTGCAGCATGAGCTCGAACATCTCGAAGGCGGGCTGTTCATCGACAATCTGTCGCGGCTGAAACGCGAGCGCGTCGTCAAGAAATTCACCAAGGCGGCGCGGATGGACGAGATCGTGGCCCAGCGCCGCACCGACGCCGCCCGGCAGTCGGAAGACATCGAGGCCTGACGCTTGCGCGTGATTTTCATGGGCACGCCGGATTTCGCGACGGCGCTGCTGAAAGAGCTTTGCGCGCGCGGTCACGAGATCGTGGCCGTCTATTCCCAGCCGCCGCGCCCGGCGGGGCGGGGGATGTCGGAGAAGAAATCCAGCGTCCATCAATTCGCCGAGAGCAAAGGGCTTCTCGTGCGCACGCCGAAGAGCCTGCGTGGGGCCGAGGAGCAGGAGGCGTTCAAGGCGCTCGGCGCCGATGTGGCGGTGGTCGCGGCTTATGGCCTGCTGCTGCCGCAGCCCATTCTCGACGCGCCGAAACATGGCTGCCTGAACCTTCACGGCTCGCTGCTGCCGCGTTGGCGCGGCGCGGCGCCGATCCAGCGCGCGATCATGGCCGGCGACAAGGAGAGCGGCGTCGAGGTGATGAAGATGGACGCCGGGCTCGACACGGGCCCTGTCGCGCTCACCGCGAAGACGCCCATCGGCCCCGATATGACGGCCGGTGAACTGCACGACAGGCTCGCCGAGCTCGGGGCGCCCTTGATGACCGATGCGCTCGATCTTCTTGCCAAGGGCGACTTGCGTTTCACGCCGCAGCTAGAGGAAGGCGCCTGCTACGCCGCCAAGATCGACAAGGCGGAGGCGCGCATCGATTGGCGCCGGCCGGCGCAGGCGCTGCATGATCATGTGCGCGGCCTCGCGCCCTTTCCGGGGGCCTTTTTCGAGGGCGATCTCGGCCATGGCGTCGAGCGCGTGAAAGCGCTGCGCACGCAGGTGGAAGCGGGCAAAGGCGAGCCGGGGACAATTCTCGACGAGGCCGGCCTCATCGCCTGCGGCGATGGCGCGCTTCGGCTGCTGCGCGTGCAGCGCGCCGGCAAGGGCGAGATGGCGATCGAGGAATTTCTGCGCGGCCGCAAGCTCGCGAAGGGCGCCGTGCTGGGATGATGCGGCGGCAGGGCCAGTTTCGCTCCCCTCGCGAACAGGGGAGTCACTCATTTCGGAACCGTCATGGCCGGGCTTGTCCCGGCCACCCACGCCAAGGGGCACAGCTTGCCTACGGACAGGATCGGCTCTGCGCTACAGACCTATCCGAGCGACGTCCCGGTCGGTTGATTTTTCGAAATTGGAGTCCATCCGCCCCAGATGAGCCGTCATTGCGCGGCGTGGATGGCCGGGACGTGCCCGGCCATGACGAGGCGGGGAGTTAGTGGTCTGACATGCCCCGCTACGCGCTCACCATCGAATATGACGGCGGACCCTTCGTCGGCTGGCAGCGGCAGGCCAATGGCATGTCCGTGCAGCAGCGGTTGGAGGAGGCTGTGTCCGCGATCAACGGCGCTCGGGCCATCATCCATGGCGCCGGGCGCACCGACGCCGGCGTGCATGCGCTGGGCCAGGTCGCCCATGTCGATCTCATGCGGGAATGGCGCGTGGATCGCCTGCGCGACGCGCTCAACGCGCACCTCAAGCCCGACCCCATTGCGGTGGTCGGCGCGCGGGCGGTGGATGAGACTTTTGAGGCGCGTTTCTCGGCCATCCGCCGCCACTACCGCTACATCATCGACAATCGCCGCGCGCCCTTGACCATCACGCTCGGCCGCGCCTGGCATGTCAAGCGCCCGCTCGACGCCGAGGCGATGCATGACGCCGCGCAGCGGCTCGTCGGCCGCTATGATTTCACCACCTTCCGCGCCTCCGAATGCCAAGCCAATTCGCCGATCCGCACGCTCGAGCGGCTCGACGTCCGCCGCAAGGGCGATCGGATAGAGATCGTCACTTGCGCAAGGTCCTTCCTGCATAATCAGGTGCGCTCCATGGCTGGTTCGCTGGAGCATGTCGGGACCGGCAAATGGTCCGCCGACGATCTCGCCGACGCCCTCGCGGCGAAAGACCGTGCGCGGTGCGGCCAGGTTGCCCCGCCGCACGGTCTCTATCTCGTCACCGTGGATTATTGAGTCACGGTCGCAGGCGCGTTGGTCCCGCTGGTTTCGGATTTCGCGGCGTCATCCTTTGCCGCCGCCGGCTGGTGCATTTTCTTCACCGCCGAGGTGTCGATCTTCTTGGCGGCGCTCTTGGGCGCATCGGGCGATTTCGGCTTCGCCAACGCGCCATGCATGGGAACGATGCTCGCCGACAGAACGGCGGCAAGAATGCCATTAACTCGGCTTCGATTCTGGATCATGAAAACCCCTCTCCTCGAAAGCCCCCTTTCCGGCGAATCGCCGGCCGCCCGAGACGATAACAACTGTCTACCGTGGAGATGTTGGGCCCCGCGCTTGGCGAGGCGGAGATAATTTCAAGGCGCAAACGGCCACGATTGAGGCGGCACGCCGCATTTCCATTCAAATAAAAAGGGGCCGCCGTAAGTCGACGCCCCCTTTTTGGTCGAGGATGCCTGCCGGGAACGACAGTGACCCGCTCTTACAGCGACCGTTCGAACTTCAGCACGCCGCCCTTGAAGCCCTTGAGCGTGAGCGTGTCGCCCTTCACGTCCCAATAGGGGCCGGAGAGCAGCACGCCCCAATAGTCGCGTTCGATGCCGGCCAGAGCGCCGTCGCATTGGCGTTCGTTGGTGGCGGGCATGGCGCGCGGGCCGAGGCGGTCCGGGCCGATCACGAAGACGCCGGACCAGTTCTTGCAGCCCGAAAAACCATTGGCGCGGCCGGTCGAGTCGATGTTGATCCACATCTCCACGGGCGGCGCCTTGCCGTTGATTTCCTTCAGCGTGAAGTTGCGGTTGTGCGGGAAGGGGACGTAGCGCGGAATGCCGCCCGACTCCTTGCCGCCCTCCGCGCCGCCCTGCTGCTGCTGCTCCTGCGCCTGGCCTTCATCGGCTGGCTTGGCGCGTTTCTTGGCCTGCGCCGGAGCGGCGATCATCGCGACGCAAAGAGCGGCCGCGAGGATCGAAAATAGCTTGTTCATGTCAGTCCCCTCCCTGGCGCGCGCCGCTCGCATGGAGCCATGCAGGCGATACGAAATCGCGCCGAATCAAAAAGCGAAAAGCGCGCTCTCGTCGCAAAAGCGTCGCCTTTGCGGAACGCGCTCTCAGGCGCTTGATTCGCATGCAAAAAAGCCCGAATCGCGGCAATGCGCCGCGCGGCAAGGCTAAGGCGCGATGGCTTTTATCACAACATGCTGGGCAGCACGCGGTCCGGCGGGCGGTGGCCGTCCATGAATGTCTTGATGTTGATGATGACCTTCTCGCCCATGTCGATGCGGCCCTCGATGGTCGCGGAGCCCATATGCGGCAAGAGCGTCACCTTGCCGCTCTGGGCGAGCTTGAGGAGCTTGGGCGATACGGCGGGCTCATGCTCGAAGACGTCGAGGCCGGCGCCGGCCATTTCATTGGCCTCCAGCATGCGCATCAGCGCGTTTTCGTCAACGATCTCGCCGCGCGCGGTGTTCACCAATATCGATTGCGGACGCAGATATTTCAGCCGGCGCGCCGAGAGCAGGTGATAGGTCGCTGGCGTGTGCGGGCAGTGGATCGACACGACGTCGACCCGCGCCAGCATCTGGTCGAGCGACTCCCAATAGGTCGCCTCCAGCTGTTCCTCGATCTCCACCGGGACGCGGCGGCGGTTGTGGTAATGGATCGAGAGGCCGAAGGCCTTGGCGCGCCGCGCCAGCGCCTGACCGATGCGGCCCATGCCGACGATGCCCAGCCGCTTGCCGGTGATGCGATGGCCGAGCATCCAGGTCGGCGACCAGCCGGCCCAGGCGCCTTCCGGGATCGCCCGCGCGCCTTCGACGAGCCGCCGCGCGACCGCGAGGATCAGGGCCATGGTCATGTCGGCGGTGTCCTCGGTGAGGACGCCCGGCGTGTTGGTGACGGTGATCGAGCGCCCGAGCGCCGAGGCGACGTCGATGTTGTCGACGCCATTGCCGAAATTGGCGATGAGCTTCATCTGCTCGCCCGCCTGCGAAATGAGGCTCGAATCGATGCGGTCGGTGATCGTCGGCACCAGCACTTCCGCCGTGCGCATGGCCTCGGCCAGCTCCTCATGGGTGAGCGGCTTGTCGGTCTCGTTGAGCCGGGTGTCGAAGAGCTCGCACATGCGGGTCTCGATGACTTCGGGCAAGCGTCGCGTCACGACTACGAGCGGCTTCTTTTTCGGCATGGTTGCGCTTCGTCCCTTCGGCTCGCCCGGATGGCTGCGTGGCAAAAACTCGAAAACTTGCTAAAAGCGTCGAGACCTCGGCCCTTGCGTCGGCGCGCCGGTTTCAACCCGGTCTTAACGATGGCAGGCGACAAAACGACGATGCCGCCCGGCGCCTGCTTTTTCGTTCCTAGCAGATGGCGGGCCAAAGACAAGACGAGCGATCATCCCCATCATGCGGCAGCAAAAAAGCAGGATTTCGACCGGCCTATTAGCGGCTTTCAGCTTGATTATGCTCCATTTTTCGCCTTTCGCGCGGGCGCAGGAGCCGCAGCTCGGCCCGGTGAGCAAATTGCCTATTCCCCGATATGTCAGCCTGAAATCGGATCGCGTCAATCTGCGCGAAGGGCCGAGCAAGGAGCATCCCACCCTCTGGATTTACCAGCGCGCCGGACTGCCCGTGGAGATTACCGCCGAATTCGAGACCTGGCGCAAGATTCGCGATTCGGAAGGCACGGAAGGCTGGGTGCTGCATTCGCTGCTCTCGGGCCGCCGCACGGCGCTGATCGCGCCCTGGAAAAAGGAGCCGCAGCTGCTGCTGGCGTCAGACCATTCGACGCCGGTGGCGAAGCTCGGGCCGGGCGTGATCGGCAATCTGCGTGGCTGCGACGGCAAATGGTGCCGCATCGCAAGCAAGGAATTTGATGGGTATATCCAGCAGGAGAATTTGTGGGGGGTGTATCCGGGGGAGAAGGTGGAGTAGCCCTCATCCGACCCCTGCTGACGCAGGGGCCACCTTCTCCCGCACGCGGGAGAAGGGAGAAACCCGAGTTTTCGATTCACAAAATTTCGACCGCGATTCCTTCTCCCGTTTACGGGAGAAGGTGGCCCCGCAAAGCGGGGTCGGATGAGGGCAGGGCCCTACCCCTCCCGCCGCAGCCGCACCACGACATCAACCCGATCGATCCGCAGCCCCTTGGGCGGCGTCGGCAGATTCGCCACCGCGACATTGGAGCCCGGAATATCGTAAAGCTCGCCGTCTTCCTCGATGAGGAAGTGGTGGTGGTCGCTCACATTGGTGTCGAAATAGACCCGCGCGCCATCGACGGCGATCTCGCGCAGGAGGCCAGCGTCGGTGAACTGATGCAGCGTATTATAGACGGTTGCGAGCGAGACCGAGAGATTGGCGGCGACCGCCTCGTCGAAGAGGCGCTCCGCGGTCACATGGCGGTCGCAGCCTCGAAAGAGCAGCTCGCCGAGCGCGACGCGCTGCCGGGTCGGGCGCAATCCGGCGTCGACCAGCATGGCGTGGACGGGCTTGCGGCGCTCGGAAAGGCCGGGCGATATCGGTTGGTTGGCGAAAACGTCCATTGGCGAGCGGCCCATGATTTTCTTTGACCTATACCAAAAAAACCCGGAAGCCTCAACTTCTGTCGCCCGTCTCGCATCGAGCGCCGCTGGCGCAAGCAGGCGCTTTCGGCGGGCTTCGGGCTATGTTACGGAACGCCAGCCCTAAAAAATCCGTCCCGTCGTCCTGCTGGGCTTGGGGCGGCGAAAACAAACGGGCGACGCGCGCTCGGTTCAGGAGCCGCGCAAAGGTGGGGAACAGGGCCTGTCAAAAGGCTGCAGCGGAGGCGGTGAGATCATGAGCGAACGGCGCTCGTCATTTGGCTATGAGGATTTGTTGGCCTGCGGGCGCGAGGAGCTCTTCGGCCCCGGCAATGCGCAACTGCCGCTGCCGCCGATGCTGATGTTCGACCGCGTCACCGAAATTTTCGAGACGGGCGGCGAGCTCGGCAACGGCTATATGCGCGCCGAGCTCGACGTCAAGCCGAGCCTCTGGTTCTTCGATTGCCACTTCAAGGGCAATCCGGTCATGCCCGGCTGCCTGGGCCTCGACGCGCTGTGGCAGATGGTCGGCTTCTATCTCGCCTGGCTCGGCAATCCCGGCCGCGGCATGGCGCTCGGCGTCGGCGAGGTGAAGTTCTCCGGCCAGGTGCGCCCGACCGTGAAGACCGTCACTTACGGCATCGACCTCAAGCGCGTACGCACGGGCAAGCTCGTGCTCGGCATGGCGGACGGCTGGGTGGCGGCGGACGGCCAGCGCATCTATGAGGCGAAGGACCTCAAGGTTGGCCTCGCAAACGCCCCGGCGCCGGCGGCGTGAGTTGATGCGGCACATCCTTCGAGACGCCCGCTTGGCGGGCTCCTCGGGATGAGGTTGTCGTTGCGAGAGAGTGGACGGCCCCAGCCGTTTTCCTCACCCTGAGGAGGCCGTCGTCTCGACGGGCGAGGAAAACCGGCCAGAAGCTATAGGAAACGGCGTCAAGCCGCGCAGGGAGAGAGAAATGAGACGAGTCGTCGTCACCGGCATGGGCATCGTATCGTCGATCGGCAATACGACGCAGGAAGTGGTCGCCTCTCTGCGCGAGGCGCGCTCCGGCATCGTTCGCGCCGAAAAATACGCGGAGCTGGGCTTCCGTTGTCAGGTCTATGGCCTGCCGACGCTCGATCCCTCGACGATTGTCGATCGCCGCGCCATGCGCTTCCACGCCACGGGCACCGCCTGGAACCACGTCGCCATGGATCAGGCGATCCTCGACTCCGGGCTCACCGAGGCGGATATCTCCAATGAGCGCACCGGCATCATCATGGGCTCAGGCGGCCCTTCGACCCGCACCGTCGTGGAGGCCGCGGACATCACCCGCACCAAAGGCCCCAAGCGCGTCGGCCCCTTCGCCGTGCCGAAATGCATGTCCTCGACGGCCTCCGCCACGCTTGCCACATGGTTTAAGATCAAGGGCGTGAACTATTCGATCTCCTCGGCCTGCGCGACCTCGAACCATTGCATCGGCAACGCCTATGAGATGATCCAATATGGCAAACAGGATGTGATGTTCGCCGGCGGCTGCGAGGAATTGGAGTGGGAGCTCTCCGTCCTCTTCGACGCCATGGGCGCCATGTCTTCCGCCTATAACGACCGCCCGGCGACCGCCTCGCGCGCCTATGACAAGAACCGCGACGGTTTCGTGATCGCCGGCGGCGCTGGCGTGCTGGTGCTGGAGGAATATGAGCGCGCCAAGGCGCGCGGCGCCAAGATCTACGCCGAGATCGCCGGCTATGGCGCAACCTCCGACGGCCACGACATGGTGGCCCCCTCGGGCGAAGGCGCGGTGCGCTGCATGAAACAAGCGCTCGCGACCGTTAAGTGCCCAATCGACTACATCAATCCGCACGCCACCGCGACGCCGGTCGGCGACGCCAAGGAGATCGAGGCGCTGCGCGAAGTCTTCGGCCGCGAGGACAAATGCCCGCCGATCGCCGCCACCAAGTCGCTCACCGGCCATTCGCTCGGCGCGACCGGCGTGCAGGAGTCGATCTATTCGCTGCTGATGATGCAGAACGGCTTTATCTGCGAGAGCGCCAATATCGAGGAGCTCGATCCCGAATTCGCCGATATGCCGATCGTGCGCCAGCGTCGCGACAATGTGAAGCTCGGCGCGGTTCTGTCGAACTCCTTCGGCTTCGGCGGCACCAACGCCACGTTGGTTTTCAAGCATCCCGATGCGTGAGGCGCTTAGCGCCGACTCGCACCCTCGTCATGGCCGGGCTCGTCCCGGCCATCCACGCGCGCAATGACATCCAATCGTGACGAACAGCCTGAATAGAATTTCGACCGGAGCGGTCTTTGGCGAAAACCTCGTTCCGTCCCCGAGTGAGCCGCGCCCCTTGGCGTGGATGGCCGGGACAAGCCCGGCCATGACGGCGATGTTCGGACGTTGCAGCATCGCGCTCGCCGCCGCCCTCTTCCCGTCGGGCGCGAGCGCTTTCGAAGGGCGCTATGTCGCGGGCTCGAATTCCTATTCGCAGGACATCGAGATCAAGAAGAGCAGCGACGACAGCTATAATGTCCGGGCCAGCGTGGCGTCGCAGGCTTGCACGGGTGATTTCGACGGCGCCGGTCCGGTTGCGGGCGACGTTCTCCGGGCGACCGCCGTCATGGAAACAGACAAATGCACGCTGGTCCTCCGCCGCACCAAGAAGGGCGTCAGCGTCGAGGAAGAAAACTGCCTACCATTTCACGGCGTGGCTTGTGATTTTACCGGCGAGTACCGCAAGCGCTAGCGCGCTTCCACGGTTGAGCGATAAGACATCGCCAGTTCGAAAAGCTGGGCCTTTAGGCCTTTCGAGTAGAGAAAGAGTGAGATGACGGTTTCTACCGGTTTGATGCAAGGTAAGCGCGGGCTCGTGATGGGCGTCGCGAACGACCATTCGATTGCTTACGGCATTGCCCGCGTGCTGGCGCGCCATGGCGCCCAGCTCGCCTTCACCTATCAGGGCGAGGCGCTCGGCAAGCGCGTGAAGCCGCTCGCCGAGGAGCTGGGCTCCAATCTCGTCCTGCCTTGCGACGTCGAGGATACCGAGACCGTCGACGCGGTCTTCGCGCGGCTGGAGCAGGAATGGGGCGAGATGGACTTTCTCGTCCACTCCATCGCCTATTCCGACAAGAGCGAGCTGAAGGGCCTTTACGCCGACACCTCGCGCGAGAATTTCATCCGCACCATGGTGATCTCCTGCTTCTCCTTCACGGAAGCGGCGAAGCGCGCGGCCCGTTTGATGAAGAACGGCGGCTCGATGGTGACGGTGAGCTTCGGCGGCGGCACCCATGTCATGCCGAACTACAATGTGATGGGCGTCGCCAAGGCCGCGCTCGACTCCTCCGTGCGCTATCTCGCCGCCGACTACGGCGATCGCGGCATCCGTGTGAACGCGCTGTCGCCCGGGCCGGTGCGCACCATGGCAGGGGCCGGCATCACCGGCGCGCGCGCCATGGGCGCCTTCCAGAAGCAGCATTGCCCCCTGCGGCGAATGATCACGCTCGATGAAATCGGCGGCTCGGCGCTTTATTTCCTATCCGAGCTCTCGGGCGGCGTGACCGGCGAAATCCATCTCGTCGACGCTGGCTACAACATCATGCTGCAGCCGCGCCCGGAGGATTTGAACGGCGGCGAGTAATTTTTGAGGGAGAGGAAAATGAGATTGGCGTTCCTGTCGGTTTTGCTTTTCCTCTCCGCCGGGACGGCGCCGGCTCTGGCGCAGGGCCCCGATGAGACGGTCGGCAAGCGCATCGCGCAGGAAACCTGCGCGTCATGCCACGCCGTGACCGCCGACCCCGACGCCATCAGCCCCGACCCCAAGGCCCCGCGCTTCCTCGACGTCGCCAGAATGCCCTCGACGACGGAGCTGTCGCTGAAGGTGTTTTTGCGCTCCTCGCACCGGAACATGCCGAACTTCATTCTCTCGCGCGAGGAGATGGATTCGGTCACTTGGTATATTTTGGGGCTGAAGAAGAAGTAGGGGCAAGGATTCCGCCTGGGGCGCGATCCCCGTCCCTCCCTCTCAAGGGAGGGAAGCTGAATCCATTAATGCCGAGTTAATCGTCGCTATCCCAGCCGGAACGCCCATCGCAAAATTCGCAGCCTGATAAGTAGCTGTCTTCCAAATCACCTCCGCCAATCTGATATTCGTTGCACCAGCCACAACATGGCGCATCCTCACTAGTGGAAAGACATTCGCTGCAGACAAAAAAGTCCTTATGTTTCACTACGCTGGCGTGACTCATGCAGAAGCCGCAATTGATGGGGGGCGAAAAGTCAGACGGATCAGAGAAATCCGTGCACAATGCATCGGCAAGTTCTTCCGAGTTTACCTCATGGCCGCACTTACATGTTCGGTTGCTTCCATAATCAGCTTCAATCAGAACCTTTGCGCCGCATTCGGCGGGGCATCCAATTGACGCATATCTTTCTAATAGTCCGCAGACACGACAATCTTGTTCGAAGATGAGCTCTGACAATTCCTTAACTTCTGCGGCTTCGTATCCGCATCCAGAGCAGAGCTTAAAGGTAATCCCTTTTTTTCGATCTGCTGCAATTTCACTTGAGACACGATCGAACGCGACGGATAGATAAGAGCGATTTCGTCGCATAAGCATCGCGTCTCTGTAATTTTCACTGCAAACTCTGAAAATTGATCGCTCCACTGCAGGAGAAGATTCTCTAGATAAAACCATCCTAGACACTGCTCCTTAACGATCCCCTCAACTAGTCCTTTGCTATTCTGAGTAGAAGTGGCCTCGTGAAAGAAATGAACCATCTTATTGCGGTGAGCTGCAATTTTTTCAAATTGCTTCGCGGAGGGCATTGGGATGCTCTGCTGACAGACCTTTTCAAGGCGTTTGATTGCCTCGCCTGTGCTAACGGTTTTGCATTTCCCTGAAAGAAAGTCGTTTATGTCGGCATCTGAAACCTTCTCTACGACAAGAGACCAGTGTTCATGCATCAATCTGGCCTTGAGTAGAAGCTCAACAGCAATCGCGAAATGGATAACAGAGTATTTCGGGTGATCGTCAATTTCACCCGCAGAACGTTTTAAGAAGTCAAACGCACTATCTGTAAGAGTCTTTTTGGCTTGCGCGATTTTCTGCTTATGCATTGAGATATACCGACTTGTTTTAGCTGCCAGATTAATGCAGCTCTAATCCTCCGACAGCCGCGTCTTCCCCGGCCCATGCGGCTCCACCACGGCGCCGAAATCATGCGGCTCCTTGCGGGCGCGGCGTAGCGCCGCTTCTAGGAAGCGCGTGACGGCGTCGATGTCTTCCTCATGGGTCCGGTGATTGATGATCGCCGCGCGGATCGCCGGCGCGCCGTCGAGGATCGTCAGCGAAGGCGCCGCCTCGCCGCGTTCGTGCAGCTCCATCACGATCTCGCGGGCGAGCGAGCCGTCGTCGTCGCCCTTCACCCCGAAGCACACAATGTTGAGCGCGACCGGCGCGCGCATCACGAAGCTGTCCGACGTCTCGATCCAGGCTTCCAGTCGCTTCGCCATGCGGCAGCATTGCTCGATACATTGGGCGAGCTTATCGGCGCCGAAGGTCTCGATGGTGATCCAGGTTTTCAGCGCACGAAAGCCGCGCGAGAGATCGGGGCCGAGATCGCAGGGCCAGGTGTCCCCGGCCGCGAGCCCGCGCGGCGCGCGCGAGAGATAGGCCGCGTTGGCCGCGAAGGCGCGCTTATGCGCCTTGGGATCGCGCACCAGGAAGAAGCCCGCGTCATAAGGCACATGCAGCCATTTGTGGAAGTCGAAGGCGACGCTGTCGGCGCGCTCCAGCCCCTTCACCAGCGGCTTCAAAGCCGGTGAGAGCGCCGCCAGCGCCCCGAAGGCGCCATCGACATGAAACCACAAATCCTCCGAATGGGCGACGTCGGCGAGGCGATCGAGCGGATCGATCGCGCCCGTATCCACCGTCCCGGCCGTGCCCACGATGAGGAAGGGCCGGAAGCCCGCCGCGCGATCGGCCGAGATGGCGTGGCGCAGCGCGCTGATCTTCATGCGGCGGTTGTCGTCTGAAGGAATGAGCCGCAGATGCCGCGCGCCGAGCCCGGCAAGCTCCATGGCCTGCCGCACGCAATTGTGCGCCTCGCGCGACGTATAGGCGATGAGCTGGCCGCTCTGAGCGCAGAGCCCGTTGAGCCGCACGTCCTTGTCGCCATAGGCCTGGTCGCGCGCGACGAGGAGCGACAGGAAATTCGCCATGGAGGTGCCGGTGACGAAAATCCCCGAGGCGTCCTCTGGCAGGCCGAAAGCCTGCGCCATCCATTTGGCGATCTGGCGCTCGACGTCGATGGCGATATGATTGCGCCCGCCGCAGTTGGAATTCATGCCAGCGGCGAGCATTTCCGCGATCATGCCGACCGGCGTGCCGGCGCCCTGCACCCAGCCCATGAACATCGGATGGATGTTGCCCGTGGCGAAGGGCTTGATGTAGCGCTCGAAATCTTCGAGCACGGCGGAAAGCGCGCGGCCCTGCGCCGGCAGGTCGCGGTTGAAACGCGCCTTGGCCTCGTCGCTCGGCGGCGTCCAGACGGGCCGGGTGCGCAGGTCGCGCAGATAGTCGATCATGGAATCGAGCGCGCGATGGCTCTCCTCGCGGAAGGCGTCCCAGTCTTGGGGGTCGAGATCGACCGGCTTGGTCATGTCGCGGCGCTCCCGCGCCGGAGCGGCGCAAAGGCGGTCATATGGGGCATGCGCCGCGCGTCTCCCGGCGTTTCAACAGCAAAGCCAAATAGCCGTCTTTGGGCGCCTTGCGCAACCCGGCCTTGTGCGCTGCGGCGGCTCTTTGCGTCAGAGGAACGGCTCGCGGTCATTCCCGACGCTCGCGAAAGCGAGCGATCGGGAATCCAGAGCAGAACCAACGCTCTTGTGGCTCTGGATCCCCGGTCGGGCCGGCGGCCCCCCGGGGATGACAGTCGTCACCTGGCGAAAGTGACGCGGACGGTCCCCACGCCCTCGATCTCGCCGTCGGCCGTGTCGCCCGGCTGCAGCGCGCCGACGCCCGAGGGCGTGCCGGTGAAGATGAGATCGCCCGGCGCCAGCGCGACATAGGTCGAGATCGCCGCAATGATCTGCGGCAGGCTCCAGATCATGTCCGAGAGATCGCTTTGCTGGCGCACAGCGCCATTCACCGAGAGCGCAATGCGCCCGCGCGCCGGATGGCCGATGTCGGACGCCTTGCGGATCGCCCCGATCGGCGCGGAGTTGTCGAAGCCCTTGGACATATCCCAGGGCCGTCCGGCGTTGCGCGCTTGCGTCTGCATATCGCGGCGGGTGAGGTCGATCCCGGCGGCGTAGCCATAGACGCAATCGAGCGCGCGGTCGGGCGCGATGTCGGCGCCGCCGGACTGCAGCGCGGCGACAAGCTCGATCTCGTGGTGCAGGTTCGTCGTCAGACGCGGAAAGGGAATGGTCTCGCCGTCGGCGACAACGGCGTCGGCGGGCTTGGCGAAGAAGAAGGGCGGCTCGGCGCCGGGGTCTTTCCCCATCTCGCGCGCATGGTCGGCGTAGTTCAGCGCGACGCAGAAAATCCGCCGCACCGGAAAGCGCCGCGTCTCGCCGACAACCGCGACGGAAGGGGCGGACGGCGGCGGAAAGACATAGGACATGGGAATTCCTCTATATTGCGTCCTCCGGTTATAGATTGACTTCGCAGGGCGCCGCTATCGTTTCAACCATGAGCTTGACAGGGACCACCATCGCTGACGAGGCGCTGACGCGCGGGCGGATCGGACTCGCCCTCGTGGATGCGCGCCTGTTCGTTCGCCAGCGCCTCGGGCCGCTCAGCGATTGGCTGCCGCCAGTCGGGGCGCCCGTCTGCGGCGCGCCGCTTCTCATCAATATGGAAGAGGCCTTCGCGGCTTTGCGCCGAGAGGGCGGCGAGATTGTCCTGCCCTCGATGCGGGCCGCTTTGGAGGGCCGGCGCGTCACGATCTCGATCGGCTGGAGCGCTGGCGAGGGGGCTTATCTCGTCGTCACGACGCCGGACCATGGGTCGGAGCAGATCGACCGCCTCCTGGCGTCGGATCGGCGCGAGAAGCAGCTCTTGCAGCAGCAGGCCGACGCCGCCGCGGCGCGGCTCAAGATCGCCGACGCGCTTTATCGCGACATCGTCGAATCCTCCGGCAATCTCGTCTTGCGCTTCCGCCCTGATTTGCGGCTTGTTTTCGCGAACCGGGCGACCGCGTCCTTCCTTGGCAGGCCGCAGGACGCGCTGATCGGCGAAGCGCTCGACGATCTATTCCCTTCCCAGGGCGCTCCCTGGCGGCTTCGTCGCGCCGCCGAGGGGCAGTCCTTCAAGATGTCGGCCCGCGACGCGAGGGGCCGCGCGCGATGGCTTTCCTGGGATATTCGCTTTCTCGGGGCGGCGGCCGGCGGCGAGTTTCAGGCCGTGGCGCGCGACGTCACCGCCGAGCGGCGGCTGCGCATCGAGCGCGAGAAGGCGCAAGAGGAGGCGCGCGCGGCGGCGATCGCCCATGAGCGTTTGCGGATCGCCCATGACCTGCACGACACGCTGGTGCGCTCCATCGTCACCATGATCGCCGAGGCGCGGCTGATCGCGAAGAAGACCTCCGACCCAGAGGCAAAAAAAGCCTTGGCCGAGGTCGACGCGCATGCGCGGCAGGGCCTATGGGAAGCGCGCGAGGCCATCGCCCAGATGCGCGAGACGCGGCGCGAGGACGCGGATCTGCGCGCCATCGTTTTGGCGTTCCAGGCGCGCTGGCCGGAGGTCGCCGTTACGCTGGATTTTGCCGCCGAGCGTCCGCTCGCGCCGCAGACCGAGACGCTTTTTGCGGCGATCCTGCGCGAGGCGCTGCGCAATATCGAGCTGCATTCGGGCGCGAAGAATGTGCGCGTCGCCCTGCATGTGAACGACGCGCGAGCGGAGCTCGTCGTCGAGGACGATGGCGCAGGTTTCGACCCCGCGGCGCCGACGCCCGGCCATTTCGGGGTGCTGGGCATGCGCGAGCGGGCAAGCCTTTCGGGCGCGACGCTGGAGGTCGAGAGCGCGCCGGGCGAGGGGGCGCGGCTGAAGCTCTCGGTCTCACTGACCGGCTAGCGGCGTGCGAGCCGATCTCGCTCACCCGCCCGTCATCCGCTCCAGATGCTCCGGATAACGGTCGCCCTGCACGGGAATCTTCGCCGCCGCCGCGTCGATTTCCGCAAGATCGTCGGCCGTCAGCGCCAGTTCCGCCGCCGCGAGGTTTTCCTCCAGGCGCGCGGGCTTCGTCGTGCCGGGGATCGGGATGATCCACGGCCTTTGCGCGAGGAGCCAGGCGAGGGCGATCTGCGCCGGCGTGGCCTGTTTGCGCGCGGCGACCGCGCGGATCAGTTCGATGAGCGCCTGGTTCGCCTGCAGCGCCTCGGCCTCGAAACGCGGCAATCCGCTGCGCATATCCTTCGCGTCGAAGGTCGTGCGCGCGTCCATCTGGCCCGTGAGGAAGCCGCGCCCGAGCGGGCTGTAGGCGACGAGGCTGATCTCCAGCTCCTCCAGGGTCGGGATGATCTCCGCCTCCGGTTGTCGCCACCAGAGCGAATATTCGTTCTGCAGCGCCGTCACCGGCTGCACGGCATGCGCGCGGCGGATCGTCTGGGCGTTCGCCTCCGACAGGCCGAAATGCCGGACCTTGCCCTGCGCGATGAGGTCTTTCACCGCCCCGGCCACTTCCTCGATCGGCACGTTGGGGTCGACGCGATGCTGGTAGAGAAGATCGATCGTCTCGATCTTCAGCCGTTTGAGCGACGCCTCGACGACCTCCCTTATGTGTTCGGGGCGGCTGTCGAGACCGGTCCAGGGCCATTTGCCATTGGGGTCGACGGCGAAGCCGAATTTCGTCGCGATCACGAGATCCGCGTGCAGCTCCGACAACGCGTCGCCGACAAGCTCCTCATTTGCGAAAGGGCCATAGACCTCGGCGGTGTCGAAGAAATTCACGCCACGCTCGACCGCCGCGCGCAGCAGCGCGATCATCTCGCGCTTGTCTTTGGGCGCGCCATAGGCGCCGGTCATTCCCATGCAGCCGAGCCCGATGGCCGAGACTTCCAGGCCGCTCGCGCCTAATTTGCGCTTTTGCATGTCTGCCCTCCTGAAATGAAGTGATACGAGATGTCATTCCCGACGCTCGCTTGAGCGAGCGATCGGGAATCCAGAGCAAAACCAGCGCTCTTGTGGCTCTGGATCCCCGGTCGGGCCGTCGGCCCGCCGGGAATGACAGAGACCCGATGCGCGCTGTTCACGACAAGAATCCGCGCGCTACGCTTTCAACGACACCATGTCGATGACGAAGCGATATTTCACGTCGCTTTTGAGCATGCGCTCGTACGCCGCGTTGATGTCCTGCATCTTGATCACTTCGACATCCGAGACGACGCCATGCGTCGCGCAGAAGTCGAACAGCTCCTGCGTCTCCGCCATGCCGCCGATGAGCGAGCCTGCGACAGACTTGCGGCCCATGATCAAGGGAATCGTGTCGAGCGCGGGTTCGAGCCCGCCGAGATAGCCGACGAGCACGAGCGTCCCGTCGATGGCGAGCGTCGGCAGATAGGGATTGAGATCGTGAATGGAGGGCACGGTGTCGATGACGAGATCGAACTTGCCCTTGGCGCCCGCCATATGCGCTTCGTCGGTCGAAAGAATGATCTCGTCGGCGCCGAGTCGCTTGGCGTCCTCGCTCTTGCCGGGCGAACGGGTGAACAAAGCGACCTGCGCGCCGAGCGCCTTGGCGAGCTTGATCGCCATATGCCCGAGCCCGCCCAGGCCGATGACTGCGACTTTGCTTCCCGGGCCGACCTTCCAGTGGCGCAGCGGCGAATAGGTCGTGATCCCCGCGCACAGCAGCGGCGCCGCGCCCGCGAGGTCGATTCCGTCGGGGATCTTCACCACGAAGCGCTCTTTGACGACGATGCGGTCGGAGTAGCCGCCCTGCGTCGGCTGCCCGTTCTTGTCGAGCGCATTGTAGGTGAAAGTCGGGAAGCAATTGCAGAATTGCTCCTGTCCCTGCTCGCAAGGCTCGCAGGTGAGGCACGAGTCGACCATGCAGCCGACGCCCGCATGGTCGCCGATCTTGAAGCGCGTGACCTGCGGCCCGACCGCCACGACGCGCCCGATGATCTCGTGACCGGGCACCATCGGATAGATCGAATTGTTCCAGTCGTTGCGCGCCTGATGCAGGTCGGAGTGGCAGACACCGCAGTACAGAATTTCGATTGTCACGTCGTCGGCGAGCGGGTCGCGCCGCTCGAAGTGGAACGGAACGAGCGGCGAGGTCGCCGAATGCGCGGCATAGCCGAAAGCTTTGATCGTCATTTGCGGGTCTTCTCCAAGGGCGCGGGCGGGGACGCTTCTGCGTCGGAGATAACACCTGGACCGTCGCCTCATTAGGGAGCTATATCCGCATGCGCTTATGAATAGGGTTCATGAATGTTCCGGCAGAACGCCCATGATCTTTTCGGCTTCGTCGCCGTCGCCTCGGAGCGCAGCTTTACGCGAGCGGCCGCAAAGCTCGGCGTCTCGCAATCGGCGCTGAGCCATGGCGTGCGCGGGCTGGAGGAGCGCCTGGGCGTGCGGCTGCTCTCGCGCACGACGCGCAGCGTGGCGCTGACGGCGGCCGGCGAGCGCCTGCTCGAAGCCCTGGGGCCGCGTTTCGACGAGATCAATCTTGAGCTCGCGGGCCTGAGCGACTTGCGCGACAAACCCGCCGGCGCGATCCGCATCACTGCGGGCGGGCATGCCGCTGAAACGATCCTGTGGCCGGCGCTCGCCAAGCTTGTCGCCGATTATCCCGACATCAAGGTCGAGATCGTCGTCGATGAGGCGCTGACCGACATCGTCGCGGAGCGTTTCGACGCTGGCGTCCGCTTCGGCGAGCAGGTGGCCAAGGACATGATCGCGGTGCGCATCGGGCCGGACGCACGCATGGCGGTCGTCGGCGCGCCGTCCTATTTCGCGCGGCGCAAGCGTCCGAAAAGCCCGCAGGAGCTGACCGAGCACATCTGCATCAATCTGCGCCTGCCGACCTATGGCGGTTTCTACGCCTGGGAGTTCGAGAAGGGCGGGCGCGAGGTGAAGGCGCGCGTCGACGGCCAGCTCGCCTTCAACAGTCTGCGGCTGATCCTCGACGCCGCGCGCGCGGGCTACGGATTGGCCTATCTCCCCGAAGATATGGTCGAGGCGCCGCTTGCGCGAGGCGAGCTCATCCGGGTCCTCGCCGATTGGCTCCCGCCCTTTCCGGGCTATCACCTCTATTACCCGAGCCGGCGCCAGCCCACGCCGGCTTTCGCCTTGGTGGTCGAGGCGCTGCGTTACCATGGCGGTTAGGAAAAATCGGCGTGGGCGCCTTCCGATTTGTCTGAGGGCTTCCTCTTAATCGAATGCCGGCCGGCGAAGTTTCTCTCGAAATCAAAATGCTGGAATGAATTTTTCGCCAGAATTCGCTTTGAAGAGCGATGCTGCGCTGCGCAATTACATTTTTGTCGTTATGTGCTTTTAAGGAGGCGTAACTGCATTTTTTTTCATCAGGAGCGCTTTGATGACCGCGTTTACGTTCGAATATTCTCGAGAAGGCGAGACACCGCTGCTCGCCGAGAAAATCGAGATTTCGGACAGCGCGGCGATCTGGCGCCATGTCGAGGCGTTGGCTTTGCGCTTTGGACGGAGCCCCGGCGCCCTCATCCGGGTGCGCGACGAGCGCGGGCAGGTCGTGGTGCGGGCCGGCGTCGCCACTGCTCTCGCGGCGATCGAGCAATGTCCCTGCAGCTGTTGCGAGCTGAAAGAAACCGCGCGGGGCGAGAAAAAAGCTGGTGATTTACGGCTCTCGTCCTGCACCAACTCGGGCGTCTGCCCTTGCAAGGCGCAATCGGCGGCGAAAAACTAATCGAAATCGGCGGGATCGAAGCTTCTGAAGGTCGCGCAGAATTCGCAGGTGACGCCGATGCGCCCGTCGTCGCCGACCATGTCGGCGCGCTCCTGCGGCGTGAAGCTCTTCAGCAGCCGTTCGATGCGCTCCGACGAGCAGCGGCAGAACTCTTCCAGCGCGCGCTCGTTGAAGACCTTCACGCCACGCTCGTGGAACAGCCGATAGAGCAGCCGCTCGCCAGAGAGCGACGGGTCGACAAGCTCGTGGTCTTCGAGCGTCCCGGCGAGGGCCTGACCCTCCGTCCAGGCGTCGTCCTGCTCCTCGATGGCGATTTCGCCATCGTCGGGAGCGTCGCCCGGGGCCAGATCCTGCACGCGCGCGCCGGCGACCGGCAGATATTGCAGCAATAATCCGCCCGCCCGCCAACTGCGGCCCTGGGGCGTCACCACTTCCGCGACGGCCAGGCGCACGAAAGACGGGATCTGCTCGGACTGGCGGAAATAGGTGTGCGCCGCCTCGGCCAGGCTCTCGCCCTCTAACGGCACAACGCCCTGATAGCGCGCGGCGTCTTCCTCGCGCTCGATCGTCAAAGCCAGATGGCCGCGCCCGAGCAGCGCCGCCGGCGCGGGGTCGGCGATCTCGCTCAGGCGTGCGGCATCGAAACGGGCGAAGCCACGCAGCTTGCCCGGCGCGTCATAGTCGACGACCAGCATATCCACCGGGCCGTCGCTGCGCGTCTGGAGCTGGAAGCGGCCATGCGACTCCAGGATCGAGCCGAGCAGGGCCGCAAGCGCGACGGCTTCGCCAAGCAGGCGCGCGACCTGCGGGGGATATTCATAGTGGTTGAGGATCGCGTCGACCGTCGGCCCGAGCCGCACGAGCCGCCCGCGCAGATCGAGCGCCTCGACGGCGAAAGGCGTCACGCGATCATCGCGCGCCTCTTTCGAAACCGCACGGCTCGGCGCCTCCTGCATCAATAAATTCCCGGCGCGAGGCACCAGGCGAGGACGCCCTTCTGGGCGTGGAGGCGGTTCTCGGCCTCGTCGAAAACCACCGATTGCGGTCCGTCCATGACCTCATCGGTCACTTCCTCGCCGCGATGGGCCGGCAGACAATGCATGAAGATCGCGTCCTTGGCGGCGGCGCGCATGAGTTTGGCGTCGACCTGATATGGCGCGAGAACCCGGCGACGGAAGTCCTCATCCTCATCGCCCATGGAGACCCAGCAATCGGTAATGACCGCCTGCGCGCCGGCGACGGCGGCGTGAGGGTCGGCCATGACGTTCATGGCGCAGCCGTTGGCCTTGGCCCAATCGAGGAGGGCTTGCGGCGGCGCGAGCTCGGGAGGGGTCGCGACATTGATCGTGAAACCGAAGCGCGCGGCGGCGTGCACCCAGCTCGCCAGCACATTGTTCGAGTCGCCGACCCAGGCGACCGTGCTTCCGTCGATGCGGCCGAGGCGCTCCTCAAAGGTCAGCAGATCGGCCATGATCTGGCAGGGATGCGAGAGCTTGGTCAGCCCGTTGATGACCGGCACGGTGGCGTGGCGGGCAAGCTCGGTCAAATCCTCGTGCGACAAAATGCGGATCATCACCGCGTCGACAAAGCGCGATAGAACGCGCGCCGTATCGGCGATGGTTTCGCCGCGGCCGAGCTGCATCTCGCCGCCGGTGAGCATGATCGTCTCGCCGCCGAGATCGCGCATGGCGATATCGAAAGAGACGCGCGTGCGGGTCGACGGCTTGTCGAAAACCATCGCCAGATATTTGCCGGCGAGCGGGCGCTCTGCGGGAGGCATGCCCTTCACGCGCTTGGCTTTGAGGGTTTTGGCAAGCTCGAGGATCTGGCGCAGCTCTTGGCCGGGAAGATCGCAGATATCCAGAAAATGACGCGGCCGCGTCATGGTGTGCGCGGTCATCATACCGCCCCCAATTGCTCGGCTTTCGCGGCGAAATGCGCGCAGGCCCGATCGAGGCGCTGAAATGCCTCCGATATGTGGCTCTCGTCGATAATGAGCGGCGGGAGCAGGCGAACGACATTATCCCCGGCGATTGGAAGGAGGAGCTCTTCCGTGCGCGCTGCGGCGGCGAATTCCCCATTGGGAACGCGCGTCTTGATGCCGAACATCAGCCCTTCGCCGCGAATGGCTTCGATCACGCGTGGATGGCGGTCGTGCAGCTCCGCGAGACGCTGGCGGAGATGGCCGCCCAACGCGGCGACGCGCGCGAGGAAGCCCTCGGCGAGAACGACGTCCAGCACGGCGCCGCCCACTGCGGTGGCGAGCGGATTGCCGCCGAAGGTCGAGCCATGCGTGCCTAGCGTCATGCCTTTGGCCGCCTCTCGCGTGGCGAGGCAAGCGCCGAGCGGGAAACCGCCGCCGAGACCCTTGGCCAGCGCGACGATATCTGGCGTGACGCCGGAGTGCTCGCAGGCCAGGAATTTTCCGGTGCGGCCGACGCCGCATTGAACTTCGTCCAGCACGAGCAGCAGGCCGCGCTCATCGCACAAAGTGCGAAGCTTTCGCAGGAATTCATGCGGGAAGACGCGCAGACCGCCCTCGCCCTGCACGGGTTCGAGCAGCACGCCCGCGGTTTCCTCGGTGATGGCGGCTTCGACAGCGGCGAGATCATCGAAGGGGACCTGGTCGAAGCCGTCGAGCGGCGGACCGAAGCCTTCGAGATATTTCGGATTGCCGCCGGCGGCGATGGTCGCGAGCGTGCGTCCGTGAAAGGCGCCCTCGAAGGTAATGAGGCGGTAGCGCTCCGGCTGGCCATTCGCCGCATGATATTTGCGGGCGGTTTTGATGGCGCATTCCACGGCTTCGGCGCCAGAATTCACGAAGAACACCGTGTCGGCGAAGGTCGCCGCTACGAGACGCTCGGCAAGCGCTTCGGCCTGGGGAATGCGGAAGAGATTGGAGACGTGCCACGGCTTTTCGGCGGCGGCCTTGAGGGTCTCGACAAGATGCGGATGCTCATGGCCGAGCGACAGCACCGCCACGCCCGAAGCAAAATCGAGATAGCGGTCGCCGTTTTCTGTAAAGAGCCATGCGCCTTCGCCCCGAGAAAAGGCGATGTCGGCTCGCGCATAAGTCGGATAGAGCGCAGAAGTCAAAATCATGCTCCAAGCCAACAGATCCGCCGCTTTGGCGGTTGGGCCAAAAAACAAAGCGCCGCCCTTTCGGGGCGGCATTTTGAGAAGTCGATTTTATGCGGGCGCGCTGTTTCGGTCAAATCCTAACGTCGTGGCCAACTTGGCGGCCGCGCCGAGACGCCTTTCATTTGACGTTTGGCAGGCGGTGAGTCGCCACGGCAACACTGTCGGGGAAATGCGCTCAGAAAGGCTGTGTAGAACGCCCCGTCCTGCTTGCCAGCGACTCTTGCCCGTGATTCAAAGGTTTTGTTAAGTTTTTCTCGCCGGGTCGGTCGCGTTGTTTCCGCCTGGCGCTTCTCGAGTTTCGGTGCGCGCGACGTCGCCGCTGGTTGGGTCCAGCGCAGCGAGAGTTGGTGGATTCTGTCCGGTTGCGCGCTCGAACCGGCCGCTTGGAGGTCAAAATGTCTTGGACCGATGAACGCGTCGACCTGTTGCGTAAGCTTTGGAGCGACGGTCTCAGCGCGAGTCAGGTGGCTGCCGAACTTGGCCCCGGCATCACGCGCAATGCGGTGATCGGCAAGATCCACCGTCTTGGCCTCGCCGAACGGGCGAAGACGGCCAATGCGCCGCGTCCGCGCGCCGCCAAGGCGGCCCCTCGGCAGGCGGCGGTTTCCGCCCCCGCCGCATCTGCGCCTCGCGTCGGTGGACACGCCGTGCTCGGTAATGTCGCGCTTGCGTTTACACCCGAGACGGTCGTGGTTGCGCGCGTGACGCCGAATGAGGAGGTCGTCATCCCGATGTCGGAGCGCGTGACGCTGATGGAGCTGCGCGAGTCCATGTGCCGTTGGCCGATGGGCGATCCGACGACGCCGGACTTCCGCTTCTGCGGCGGCAAGTCGCCGATCGGCGGCGGCCCTTACTGCGCGCATCACGCCCGTATCGCCTATCAGCCGGCGCAGGATCGCCGTCGCGCCCGCGAGCAGCTCAGAGCGCCGCGCTACGCTTAAATGAAATCGGCCGCGGGGGTAACGCGGCCGAAGGTCAGTCTCGACCAAAGGTCTCGTCGAAAGAATAGCCGGAGCCGCGCACAGTGCGGATCGGGTCTTTTTCCCGGCCGCGGATGAGCGCCTTGCGAAGCCGTCCGACATGCACGTCCACCGTGCGCTCGTCGATCTCCGCCGACATGCCCCAGACGCTGTCGAGGAGCTGGGCGCGCGTGAAAACGCGGCCGGGCTTCTCCATGAAATATTCGAGCAGCCGGAACTCGGTCGGGCCCAGGTGGATTTCCCGGCCCGAGCGGCGCACGCGACGCGTCTCGCGGTCGAGGTCGATATCGCCCAGCGTCAGCTTTGAGGCGACGCGCTCCGGCCGGGCGCGACGCAGCAAAGCGCGCACGCGCGCCATCAGCTCCGGGGTCGAGAAGGGCTTGACCACATAGTCGTCGGCGCCGACCGAAAGCCCGCGCACGCGCTCGGCCTCCTCGCCGCGCGCGGTCAGCATGATGATCGGCATGTCGCGGGCGGTGTCGCGCGCGCGCAGGCGGCGGCAGATTTCGAGGCCCGAGACGCCGGGCAGCATCCAGTCGAGCAGCATCAGGTCCGGCGGCGATTCCGCGATGCGCAGCTCCGCTTCGTCGCCATTATCGACGTGCTCGACCTGATAGCCTTCCGCCTCCAGATTATAAACCAGCAGCGTCGCCAGCGGGATCTCGTCCTCGACGACGAGAATCCTGGGGGCGCGGTCGCTCTTGCCGTCCCGGGTGATGGTCGGCGCGGTCGTCGTCTCACTCATGCGATGCTTCGCTCTCTGCGCTCAAAACGCCCGACCGTGCTTTGGGGCGCTCGAGCGGCATGGATTCGCCTGTCACGAGATAGACGATGGTCTCGGCGATATTGGTCGTGTGGTCGCCGATGCGTTCGAGGTTCTTCGAGCAGAACAGAAGATGCGTGCAGAACGAGATGTTGCGCGGATCTTCCATCATGAAGGTGAGAAGATCGCGAAACACCGAGTCTTCCAGCGCGTCGAGATCGGCGTCGTTCATCCAGACGGTGCGGGCGCGTTCTTCGTCACGCAGCGCATAGGCGTCGAGCGCGTCCTTAAGCTGCGTCGCCGCGATTTCATGCATCGACTTCAAGCCGACGATGGCGCGGGGCAAACGGGCCTCGGAGGCGATCTTCAGGGTGCGCTTGGCGATATTCTTGGCGAGGTCGCCGATCCGCTCGATGTCGCCGGAGATGCGGATTGCGGCGATGCATTCGCGTAGATCGACCGCCAGCGGCTGCCGGCGGGCGATGGTCATCACGGCGTTTTCCTCGATCTCGCGCTGGAGCGCGTCGAGCCGCGCGTCGCTTGCGACGACCTGCTTTGCGAGCTCGAGGTCGAGGTTGGACAATGCGTCCATCGCCTCGGCGAGCATTTTCTCCGCAACGCCGCCCATCTCGGAGATGCGACGTCCCAGCGCCTCGAGATCGCGGTCATAGGACTTGACGGTATGGTCAGTCATCGCTCGTTCCTTAAATGGGATTCAGCCGAAGCGGCCGGTGATGTAGTCCTGCGTGCGCTTTTCTCTCGGCCGGTTGAAGACGTCGTCGGTGTCGGCGAATTCGATGAGCTCGCCCAGATACATGAAAGCGGTGTAGTCGGAGACGCGCACCGCCTGCTGCATATTATGGGTCACGATCGCGATCGTGTATTGCGAGGAAAGCTCCTCGATCAGCTCTTCGACCTTCGCCGTCGAGATCGGGTCGAGAGCGGAGCAGGGCTCGTCGAAGAGCATGACCTCGGGCTGCACGGCGACGCTGCGGGCGATGCATAGGCGTTGCTGCTGGCCGCCGGAAAGGCCGAGCCCGCTCGCCTGCAGCTTGTCCTTCACCTCGTCCCAGAGCGCCGCGCCGCGCAAAGCCTCTTCGACGCGGATGTCCATATCGGCGCGCGACAATTTCTCGTAGAGGCGGATGCCGAAAGCGACGTTCTCATAGATCGACATGGGGAAGGGCGTCGGCTTTTGGAAGATCATGCCGACGCGGGCGCGCAGGGCGTTGAGGTCGATCGCCGGATCGAGGATGTTCTCGCCGTCGAGCAGCACCTCGCCTTCGGCGCGCTGACCCGGATACAGGTCGTACATGCGGTTGAGCACGCGCAGCAGGGTGGACTTGCCGCAGCCCGACGGGCCAATGAAGGCCGTCACCTTATGGCTGTGCAGCGGCAGCGAGACGGATTTGAGCGCGCGCGTCGAACCGTAATAGAAATCGAGGCTGCGCACCGAGATCTTGGTGGCGGACTGGTTCACCTGAGCGAGGGCGTTCATTTCGATTTTCTCCGGCCGGCGCTCAGCGCGCGGGCAGTGATCGACAGGGCGAGAACGGCGAGGGTGATCAACAGGGCGCCCGTCCAGGCGAGCTGCTGCCAATCTTTGTAGGGCGACAAGGCGAACTGGAAGATGACGACCGGCAAGCTCGCCATCGGCGCGTTGAGGTCGGTGCTCCAGAATTGGTTGTTGAGCGCCGTGAAGAGCAGCGGCGCGGTTTCGCCCGAGACGCGCGCCACAGCGAGCAGAATGCCCGTGACGAGTCCGGCCTTGGCGGCGCGATAGGCCACCTTGCCGATGACGAGCGCGCGCGGCGCGCCGAGCGCGGCGGCGGCTTCGCGCATCGAGCCGGGCACGAGCAGCAGCATGTCTTCGGTCGTGCGCAGGACGACCGGGACGACGAGCAGGGCGAGGGCGACGGCGCCGGAGATGCCGGAGAAATGCCCCATGGGCCCGACGAGCAGCGTGTAGACGAAAAGGCCGATGACGATCGACGGCGCGCTCAGCAGGATGTCGTTGATGAAGCGCACGACGGCGGTCAGCTTCGAATAGCGGCCGTATTCCGCCATATAGGTGCCGGCCAGCATGCCGAGCGGCGCGCCGATGGCGACGCCGATCACGGTCATCACGAGCGAGCCGGCGATGGCGTTCACGAGGCCGCCTTGGCTGCCGGGCGGCGGCGTCGTTTGGGTGAAGACGGCGGGCGAAAGGCCGCGAAGGCCTTCATAGAGAAGCGCAACGAGGATCAGCAACAGCCAGGTCAGGCCGAAGATCGCGGCGCCCCAGGCGAGGGTCGTCGCCAGTGAATTGCGCCGGCGGCGGGTGGCGTAGAGCGACATGGCGCGGGCTCCTTAAGCCGACTTCCGCTCGATGCGCATCAGCATGTAACGCGCGATCGCCAGAACGATGAAGGTGATGACGAAGAGGATCAGGCCGAGCTCGATGAGGGCCGATGTGTAAACATCGCCGACGGCCTCGGTGAATTCATTGGCGATGGTCGCCGAGATGGTCGTGCCGGGCGCGAATAGCGAGGGCGAGATTTTATGCGCATTGCCGATGACGAAGGTGACCGCCATCGTTTCGCCCAGCGCGCGGCCGAGACCCAGCATGATGCCGCCGATGACCCCGACGCGCGTGTAGGGCAGAACCACATAGCGCATCAATTCCCATGTCGTGCAGCCAACGCCGATCGCCGCTTCCTTGAGGACCGGCGGAACGGTTTCGAAGACGTCGCGCGAGATGGAGGCGATGAAGGGCAGCACCATGATGGCGAGAATGAAGCCGGCGGTCAGCATGCCGATGCCATAAGGCGGGCCGGCGAAGATCGAGGACAGCACGGGCACGTCGCCGAAGAGCGAGATCAAGCCGGGCTGCACATGGGTCTGAATGAAAGGCGCGAAGACGAAGAGGCCCCAGATGCCGTAGATGATCGACGGGATGCCGGCCAGAAGCTCGATGGCGACGCCGATCGGCCGGCGCAACGCATGCGGGCAGAGCTCGGTCAGGAAAGTCGCAATGCCGATGCCGACCGGGACGGCGATGAGCATGGCGACGAGCGAGGTCACGATCGTGCCGAAGATCGCCGGCAAGGCGCCGAAATTCTCGGTGACGGGGTTCCACGCCTGCGAGATCAGGAAACCGGGGCCAAAGGCCTTGATCGCCGGCAGAGAGCCGTGAACCAGCGAGACGATGACGCCGCTGAGAATGACCAGGACGATGACCGCGGCGGCGCGCGTCACCTGGAAAAAGATTCGGTCTAGCAACGCAATGCTTGAAAGCGCTTTTGTGCGGTCGACGACCGCTGGACGAGGCACAGCGCTCTCCATTGCTAGCTCCGACATATTGCCCTCTCCATTCGATCCACGCCGCGTGGGTTCGGTCGTCGTCATGAGATGCTCCTGAGACGCCGGCTCTCTCGAACCGGCGTCCTGGTCGCTAGCGGCTCTTTCCTTGAGCCGCCGTTAATGCGCGCCGCAAAAGCGCCGCGCCTCAGTGCTGCGCGAGCGGCTTTCCGTCCGCGCCCTTCACATTCGCCCAGCTCTTCTTGATGAGCTCGACGACGGGCTTCGGCATCGGGATGTAATCGAGCTCTTCCGCCGCCTTGCCGCCATTGGCGAAGGCCCAGCCGAAGAACTTCAGGGCTTCGCCCGTCGCAGCCTCATCCTTCGAGTCCTTCGGGAGAAGGATGAAGGTCGCCGCCGAGATCGGCCAGGACTTGGCGCCCGGCGAGTTGGTGATGATCTGGTAGAAGCCCGGGGCCTTCGCCCAATCCGCATTGGCGGCGGCCGCCTGGAAGCTGTCGACGCCCGGCGCGACAACCTTGTTCGCGGCGTTGATCATCTTGGTGTGGGTCAGCTTGTTCTGCTTGGCGTAGGCATATTCGACATAGCCGATCGCGCCCTTGGTGTTGGCGACGTTGTTGGCCACGCCTTCATTGCCCTTGGCGCCGATGCCGGCCGGCCATTCGACCGCCGAATTCTCGCCGACCTTGGACTTCCACTCCTCGGAGATCTTGGAGAGATAGTTGGTGAAGTTGAAGGTCGTGCCCGATCCGTCCGAACGATGGACGACGACGATCGCGGTCGAGGCGAGCTTGGCCTTCGGATTGAGCTTCTTGATCGCGGCGTCATCCCAGCTCGTGATCTGGCCGAGATAGATCTTCGCGACGGTCGGGCCGTCGAGGACGAGCTCGCCCGGCGTGACGCCGTCGAGATTGACGACCGGCACGATGCCGCCGATGACCTGCGGCCACTGAATGAGATTGGCGGCGTCGAGGTCTTCCGGCTTCAGCGGCTGGTCGGAGGCGCCGAAGGTCACGGTGCGGGCCTTGATCTGCTTGATGCCGCCGCCGGAGCCGATCGACTGATAGTTGAGGCCGTTGCCGGTCTCTTTCTTATAGGTCTCCGCCCATTTGGCGTAGATCGGATAAGGGAAGGTCGCGCCCGCGCCGGAAATATCCAGCGCGAGGGCCGGGCTGACCATGGCGGCGCCGGCCATGGTCGCGAGCGCCATCGTCGCGACGGCGGCGCGCTTTAAGAACTTGGAGATCATTCGAGGATCGCTTTCAGCTCGAGAATATATACACGAGAGGCGCGGGGCGCCTGTCACGCCCTAGTCCTTTAGCGACCAGGCAAGAGAGTTTTGTGATAGTTTTGTTACAGTTTCATGACGTTGGAAGGTCGCATAAATTCAGTTTTTTAATTTCATTTCCACTGGGTCTGATCTGTAGCAGGCAGCGTCACTCTGAAAAGCGATCCCTCTCCCAGGGCGGACTCTATGCCGAGCCGGCCGCGATGGCGCAGCACGATATGTTTGACGATCGCGAGGCCGAGCCCCGTGCCGCCCTTGGCGCGGCTCTTGCCGGCGTCGACGCGGTAGAAGCGTTCGGTCAAACGCGGAATATGCTCCTGCGCCACGCCGGGGCCGTGATCGCGCACCGAGAAAACGGCGGTCACGCCTCTGCGCGCCAGCGAAATTTCGACTGGCTTGGGGCTGTTTTCGCTGTGGCCGTATTTCAGCGCGTTCTCGATGAGATTCTCGGCGATCCGCGCGAGTTCGTCGCGGTCGCCGGGGACGATGACGTTTGGTTCGAGATCCAGCGCCAGGGGGATGTCGCTCTCTTCCGCCATCGGCGTCAGCGTGTCGACGATATGCGCGACGAGCATGGTGAAGTCGACCGCTTCCGCCGGGCGCACATGCATGTGCTGCTCGATGCGCGAGAGCGAGAGAAGATCGTCGACGAGGCGCGCCATGCGCTGCGCCTGCTCGCGCATGATGCTCAGGAATTTATCGCGCGCCGCCGGATCGTTTTTTGCCGGCCCCTGCAGCGTTTCGACGAAACCCAGAAGAGAGGCGAGCGGCGTGCGCAATTCGTGGCTGGCGTTGGCCACGAAATCGACGCGCATGCGCTCGATCCGGTGCGCTTCGGTCAGGTCGCGCAAGCTGATCATCGCGACGGTCTCGTGGCCGGGAAAGCGGATGGGCGCGATATGGGCCTCGAACCAGCGTTCGAGCGGGAGGCGCTCCACCCACGAGGCCTTTTCGGCGTTTCCGCCGGAGAGCACGCGCATCGCGGCGTCCAGCATGTCCGGCGAACGCAGGCTGCGCGACAATGGCTCGCCGATGCGCAATGCCGGCGCAAGGATGCGGGCGGCGGCGTTGAAGGCCAGCGCGTGGGTTTCCGCGTCGATGACGAAGACGGGCTCTGGAAGCGCGTCGATCACCGGGCCGAGCATGTCTTCAGCGGGCCATTTAAGATGCGCCATATGAAAATCGCTTCCCGCTGAAACCTCAGCTTCGTTCCTCAATGATGCGCGCGACCGCATCACGCAAGGCGCTCCAGCGGCGCGCGCCCTCGTCGGCGCCGAGCATGGCGAGCGCGACGATGAAGGGCAGGAAATAATAGACGACGCGGAAAAGAAGTAGCGAGGCGAGAATGCTTTCCTGCGAGGCGCCCGGCAGCGCATGCAGCATCGTCGCCTCGAAGACGCCGATGCCGCCCGGCGCATGGCTGACGACGCCGAGAATGCAGGCGAGGACATAGACGGCGAGGAAAGCCGTATAATCGAGGTCGACGCCTGCCGGCAGCAACATGTAGAGCACGGCCGAGGCGGCGCAGAGATCGGCGACGCCGACCGCGAGCTGCTCGACCGTCGATCCCACGCCCGGCATTTCCAGCACATGGCCGCGCAGGCGAATGCGCCGGGGCTCCAGCGCCACCCAGGCGCCATAGCCGGCGACAGTCGCAAGGATGAAGACTCCGGCCGCGACATGCAACGCCGTCGGCAGACGATCGACCGCGGCCAGCGATCCGGCCGCCTTCACCAGCGTGAAGCCGACGACCGCCGTCATGCCGAGCCAGAAGGTGACGCCGGTGATTACCGTGAGATTGGCGACCTGCAGCGCGGTCATTCCCACGCGCGAATAAATCCAGTAGCGCACGGCGGCGCCGGTGACGATCGGAAAGCCGAGATTGAAGGAGATGGCGTAGCTCGCGAAGGAGGCGAGCGCCGTCACGCGATAGGGCGAACAGTGGCGGATCTGGCGAAGCGCCGAGACGTCATAGCCCGTGAGCGCGAAATAAGAGAGGACCGTGAAGAAAAGGGCGGCGAGAATCTGGCCGCCGCTCGTCGCCGTCAACGCCTCGACGACGTCGGCGAAGCGGACATGCGAAAGGGTGTTCGTGAGGATGTAGGCGGCGACCCCGAAGAGCGCGAGGCTGGCGAGAACGCCGAGGATGTGGCTCGCCCCATGGGGAAGGCGATCCTGCAGCGTCTCGAAAAAATTCTTGCGCCGGATGACGACCGGCAGGCCGGAGTGAGACGAAATGGCGAGATCCTCGTCTTGTTGCATCTACCGCTCGTTGGAAGTGGGGCCGGTTCGCCACGCGAGCGCCGGCCAAAGACTTCGTCCTGAAAAGATGACGTCAGAATGACGGGCAACCGCCTTTTAGCTTGGCGCCCGCGCCGGCTGAGTCAAGACAGGCCATGCACGAACCAGCGGGGATTATCGGTCTCTCGCCCGTAAAGCCCCTCGCGGAAGAGCCAGAACAATTGGCCGTTTTTATCCTGTGCGTGGAAATAATCCCGGGTAAATTGCTGCGGCGCATCGTCCCACCAGGGCGCCGCGATGCGCTCCGGCCCCTCGAAAGCGACGATTTCACGCAAGACCCGCCGCCAACGGAATTTGAGCGGCGGGCCGTCGGGAAAGAGCGCGATGGCCTCGATAGGCTCCGGACGCTCGAAAAGCCGCAGCGGCCGCATCGCGCTTTCCGCGCATTTTTCAGTGTGGGGCCGAGGCGCGCCGAAGGCGGCCGGGACGGCGGCGATGGCGAATTCCGGCAGATGCGCGGCCTCCGGGTGCAGCCGCAGCACGCGGCGCAGGCCGAGCCGCGCGCCGAGCCGGTCGAGAAGATCGCCGAGGTCTTCGTCGGTTTCGCCGCCGCGCGGCGGGGCGACGAAGGCCGTCTGCGGCGGCACCGCACTTTCTACTTCGGTCGCCGACAGTTGCAGCACGTCGAAGCCATAGCCGGTGTCGAGCCCCTCCTCCGCGACCGCTGAAAGACGCTCGGCCAGGAGGGCTGCAAGGCGGGCTGGATCGCGCAGCGGTCGGCTGGTTCCGGCCGTGATGCGTTTCACCGCGCCGTCGACCCGGTAGAAAACCGCCTCCAGCCGCCGCGCGCCGACGCCGGCGCGTTCGAGCATGGGGCAGAGATCGCTGGCGAGGCGCGTCAGCGTCGCCGCGAGATCCTCCTGCCGGGTCAACCCGTCGGGAAAGCGCCGCTCGGCGATGAAGGCCGGCGCCTCGAAGCGCGGCGTGATCGGGTCGCGGATGCGGCAGGTGAGCGCGTCGAGCCGCGTCAGCGCCTGGGCGCCAAAACGCGCGGCAAGGGGCGCGCGGGGCCGCTCGAGGAGATCGCCGATGCTGCGCAGACCGGCGCGGCGCATGCCGGCGAGGGCTTCCCCCTCGAGCACCAGCGCGTCGATCGGGAAAGACGCAGCGAGACGGTCGAGCTCTTCCTGCCGCGCCTGCGCGGCGACGAGACGGGTGTTGGAGAAGCGCGCCAGCGCCCGGGCGAGGGCCGGCCCTGGCGCGATCGCGGCACGGGCGGCGAAGCCCAAAGCGCGCAGCCGGCTTTCGACGTCGTCGAGAAGCGCCGCCTCGCCGCCGAAAAGATGCGCGGCGCCCGTCACGTCGAGCAGCAGGCCGTCGGGCGGATCGGGCGCGGCGAGCGGGGTGAAGCGGCGGCCCCAGTCGGCGAGCCCCGCGACGAGCGCGGCGTCGGCTTTCGGGTCGGCCTCGGCAAGCGCCAGCGCGGGGCAGCGGGCGCGGGCGTCGGCGACCGCCATGCCGGGCGCGAGGCCGCGCTTTTGCGCCCGCGCGTCGACGGCGGTGAGCCGTTCCGCCCCCTTCACGCGGGCGTAGAGGGCGAAGGCCTCAGGCGCGGCGCCGCGACGGCGCCGCAACAGGCGGTCGGTCGCGAGCCTCGGCAGGAAGACGCTCAGGAAACGCATGACGAAACGCTACTCTTTCAGGATCGAAGGCGATGTCGCGCCATTGCGCCGGGTCGATCTCGCCCGGCGCGCCGAGAAGGCCGGCGCGCGCCTTCAGGACCCGCAGCCGCCACAGGAAGGGCGCGAGAGGAGAAAGCGGCGGGCGCGCCGAGGCGAGCGGCGCCGGCTGGGCGCTGCGATTGGCGGCGATCTCGACTCGCAATTCCGCGGCGCTGGAGACGCGCCCGGCCGGCGTCCCCTGCGGCGCAAGAACGCCCAACGCGCCGCCGCGCCTTGCGGCGAGCAGCAGGCGCCGCGAGGCGGCGAGGTCATAGAGGCGGGCGTCGAGAAAAACCTCGGTGACGACCGCCGCGCAGGCCGGGCTTTTCAACGCCTCCTCCATGGCCCAGAGCGCCTCGCGCGGTCGGCGGACCTTGATGAGCGCGACGCGGGAAAGATCGACGCCCGCCGCCATGAGGCCGCGCCCATAAGGCAGGCCGAATTCGCGCGCGCTCATATCCTCGATGATGAAGACGAGCGCGCCGCCTGCGCGCGCCGCCTGCGCCCGCAGCGCCATGGCGAGGGCGAAAGCGGCCGCAGCGGGCGCGTCCGGCGGGCGGGCGGAGAAGATCTCGCTCAGGCCGCCGCGGCCGGTGGCGAAAAGCGGCGAGAGAAAATCATCGCCGTCATTGCGAGGAGCGTCAGCGACGAAGCAATCCAGAGCCACATCACTGTCCTGGATTGCTTCGCTTCGCTCGCAATGACGGGCGCGATCCTGCGTCAGGGGCGCGCGCGCCGCCGTTGCGTCGCGCGCCTCGATGGCGGCGATGCGACGGCGCAAAAAGAGAATGCGTTCCGAAACGCCGCTTTGCGACATCGGTCCTAAAGCCCAGATCTGGAGAGAGCGCCCCTCGGCGCGTGTTCGATATTTGTTCTCGTGTGGGAAAGAGTCAAGCCGGATTCAGAGAGCGCTATTTTCATGCGACTTGGCAGCTTGTCGGAAAAGCGACATTGGCGATGGGCATTCCACGCCAGCCCTGAATCTTCTTATCTTTTCATAGGCTGGAACAGCTTTTGCTTGCCCTGCGGCCGTATGTATTCCCTGCGAGGACCGACATGCCCCTTTATGCGTATAGCTGCAACGACTGTCAGGCCGAGTTCGAACTTTTGGTGCGCTCTTCCGACACGCCGGAATGTCCAGCCTGTGGGTCGGCCAAGCTGACGCAGCAGGTATCGCGCATCTGCAATGAAATCAAATATCCGGCCATCGCCCGTTCCTGGCGCCGCGCGGCGGCGGCCGAAGGCAATCTCTCCAATTTCAGCAAGGCCGAACGCGGGAAGCTCTAATACGAAATCCGTTTGATTGGTTCCATGTCATTCCCGATCGCTCGCAAAGCGAGCGATCGGGAATCCATAGCAAAATCAGCGCTCTTGTGGTTCTGGATTCCCGGTTGGGCTTCCGGCTCGCCGGGAATGATACCCACTAGGGCTTACCATGCCAGTTGCCCAGCAAGACCCCAAAAGCTGCCGTTAGGCGGCGGAGGGTCAATCGTTGCAAGGCGCACCGCTATGCTGGCGCCCTCCGCAGGCGATACGCCGCCTTGACGATAGCCGTTGAGCGCGGTTGAAACCTGTCCTGGCGACGTGGCAAATGTTCTGACCGAGGTTTCTCTCAAGAATTTGGCATATTCCAAAGTGATCGAGTTCAACGCTGCTTTCGAGCTGTTGTAAGCAAGCCAGTTGAGCTTGATCAATGGCGGCTCCATACGAGCGGTCATGCTGTGCGAGCCAAGCGCAGCGGATTGATTGATGATGCGGCCATCTCTCGATTTCAAAAGCATGGGCAGAAATGCGTTTGTAACCATGGCCACGCCGAAGACGTTTGTCTCGTAAGTCTCGCGAAAGTCCTGCAACGTCGTTTCCGACGGCGTCTTTTTCTGATCTCTGGCAATTCCCGCGTTGTTGATCAGCACGTCCAGCCGGCCGATTTCGCCACTCACCCGGGTTGCAGCGCGTGAGACGCTGACCGGATCGGTGACATCTAGTTGAACCGAAACCACATCCCCACCCGCTGCGCAGAATTCTGCCGCAATGGCGCGGCCGCGCTCGGCGTCACGCGCGCCGATAATGAGTTTCAGGCCGGCCTCAGCGAGTTGACGGGCTATTTCAAGCCCGATGCCGGCAGTGGCCCCGGTTATGAGAACGACAGGGGCAATCTTTGCTGTCTTGTTGACGGAATCGACCATTTGCATGAGTGCTCCAAATGGTAACGTCTATTCAAATGTCCTTATATAGTGATCCTTATATATCCATTCGCTCGTTGATACAAGGAGCCTTATACGCATGCAGGATTCTTTGAGACTGGCGGCGCTGAGTCTCAAGCGCGCACAAATCGCGAAAAGCGGCGCATTCGATCGAAATCTCGCCAGCTTGGGTTTGACCATGGCCCAATGGGTCGTGCTCGATCGAATTCGGGCTCATCCAGCGCAATCAACACACGCCCTCGCCAAAGCGAGTCTGATGACGGATCAATCCGTTGGCGAGCTCGTCGCCAAACTGGCGAAGCGAGGCTTGATCCAGAGGGTCGCCGGGCCGGGTCGATCGATCCGCCATCATCTGACCGATGCGGGAGCAGAATTGCTCGAAAAAGCCGCGCCCTTGGTGGCGGACGCCTTGGAGTCCGCCTTCGCGGGGCTAAGTCATTCTGAGATTGAACAGCTCATACAATTGCTCGACAGGATCGCGACCACAAAAATGGAAGTGTGATCCACCTTGCCGGGTGGATTAAGGCCACAACCGGCGCCGACAACTCTAGGCGCCCGCGACGCCTGTCGTCATCTCAACCTTTCGGGTGCGCCGACTTTTTTACACGGATAGAGGGAAAAGTGAGCTTTGCCGTGCCGTGCTCGAAACGGCTTTGCGAAAGGAAGAGGTGAAAATCTCGCCCCGATAGCCGCGTCACTGGCTCGGGAATATCGACTTCATGAACAGTCTGGCCTGGAAGAGGCTTAATTGCCAGACTTTGGCCTTTTATCGAGGAAGTTCCTCGACGAGCAGCGGCGACGATCTTCCCCGCGGAGTCTGTAACCACGAGCATTTTCATGGACTTGTCCATCGGCTCCTCCAAACGTTAGACGTTGCCGCCGCCCTGGATGTTGAAATGCACGCCGCTAGAGCCCCAATTCGTAATGGTGACGCCGTAACGATAGTACGGATCCTGGCCCGGACAAGCCTGGGGAGGGCCATTCTCCTGAATGCACCCGATGGCATAATCGAGAATCTTAGACTGGTCTGAGATGACCAACTCACAGGGCGCCTCACCCGCAAGCGGGTGCGCCATGATCCACTGAGCGCCGTTATCGTCTCCAGGATCGCCGTACCACATGTTCACACGAATTTGCTGTCCTGGCGCTAAGAAAAACGGTCCGTCGGCTGGTTGCAATCCGTTGAATGACATGGTGCTAACTCCCGTATGCAAATGCGGCTAATAGCTTCTGAGATAGCTCAGCTCAGAGCGAAAGCCATAGCGACTTGCTCCTTTCCCCGCGCCCGCGCATATAGTGGCGTCATGCCGCCCGCGCCCACCAACCGCCGCCCCGTCGCTCCCAAGGAAGCCCCGCAGGAACCCTTCAAAAGGGCCGTCGCCGGCGCCATGCGCGCCATGGCGAAAACCGCCAAGCTCGAAGTGGCTTTCGCGCCCGAGCGCCCGTCGCTCCTTGCCTCGCCCGAGGGCGCCAAGGCGCGGTTGACGGACCCGCCGCGCAAGCTCTCGCCGAAGGACGCGGCGATCCTGCGCGGCCAGGCCGATTCGATCGCGCTGCGCCTCGCCTGCCACGACGACGCGCTGCATCGGCGCCACGCCCCCGAGACGATGGAGGCGCGCGCCGCCTTCGACGCTTTGGAGCAGGCCCGGGTCGAATCGATCGGCGCGCGGCGCATGGCCGGCGTCGCCGCCAATATCGGCGCGATGCTGGAAGACCGCTACGCGCGCAGCCATTCCGAGAAAATTACGAGCCGCGACGACGCGCCGCTCGAGGACGCATTGGCGCTGATGGCCCGCGAGCGCCTCACAGGCCTCGAGTCGCCGCCGCATGGCGCGAAGATCGTCGAATTCTGGCGGGAGGTCATCGAGAAGCGCGCCGGCGGCGATCTCGACCGGCTCGTCGGCGCGGTCGAGGACCAGAAGCATTTCGCGCAGATCGTGCGCGAGCTTCTCGCTCATCTCGACATGGCCGGCGCCGAGGCGCCGGAAGAGACCGAGGCGGACGAGGAGAGCAGCGAAGCGCCGCAGAACCCCGAGGAAAGCGAAGAGCCGCAGCAGGAAGAGGATCAGGCCAAGAGCGCCGCCGAGATGGAGACCGCCCTCGCCGCCGAGGACTCTGAGCAGGAGGGCGAGAGCGAATCCGCCGAGGCTCCCTATGGCGAGTCGGCGGAGGAATCGGATACGGGCGATATGGAGGAGGCCGCCGACGCGCGCCGCCCCTCGACCACAGCCTCAGACCGCTCCGGCGCGGATTACCACGCCTACACCTCCCGCTTCGACGAGACTGTGCGCGCCGAGGAATTGTGCGATTCCGAGGAGCTCGACCGGCTGCGCGCCTATCTCGACAAGCAGCTTCTGCATTTGTCGTCGGTCGTCGGCCGCCTCGCCAACCGCCTGCAGCGCCGGCTGATGGCGCAGCAGAGCCGGTCCTGGGAGTTCGACATCGAAGAGGGCATGCTCGATCCGGCGCGCCTGCCGCGCGTGATCATCGATCCGCAGCAGCCGCTCTCCTTCAAGCGCGAAAAGGACACGGACTTCCGCGATACGGTGGTCACGCTGCTGCTCGACAATTCCGGCTCCATGCGCGGCCGCCCGATCACCGTGGCCGCGACCTGCGCCGATATTCTCGCCCGCACGCTCGAGCGCTGCGGCGTGAAGGTCGAAATCTTGGGCTTCACCACCCGCGCCTGGAAGGGCGGCCAGTCGCGCGAGCTGTGGATCAACGAAGGCAAGAAGCCCAATCCCGGCCGCCTCAACGACATCCGCCACATCATCTACAAGGCCGCCGACGCGCCCTGGCGGCGGGCGCGGCGCAATCTCGGCCTGATGATGCGCGAGGGGCTCCTGAAGGAGAATATCGACGGCGAGGCGCTCGACTGGGCGCATCGGCGGCTCCTGGCGCGCACGGAGCAGCGCCGCATCCTGATGATGATCTCCGACGGCGCGCCGGTCGATGATTCGACGCTCTCCGTCAATCCGGGGAATTATCTCGAGCGCCACCTGCGCCAGGTGATCTTCGACATCGAGACGAAGTCGCCGGTGGAGCTGATCGCTATCGGCATCGGCCACGACGTGACGCGCTATTACCGCCGCGCCGTGACCATCGTCGACGCCGAGGAGCTCGGCGGCGCCATGACCGAAAAGCTTGCGGAGCTCTTCAGCGAAAATACGCCTTCAAATGGCCGCGCCGGCGCCCGCGCTTAACCCAGCCGAAACCACGTTTCGCGTATGAAATCGGCGGGATTGGAAATGCCGCTACGACGTTAAAATTGCAACGAATCCACGTCGATGCGCGTTAACATGGGCGCGCCAACGTCAACGAGCGCGCGATAAGCGTTGCTTGGGAGCGAGTAAGATGGCGTTGGTGAGAAAAATACGCGACGAGGCGCCCGAATTCGAGAAAATGGCCTGCGTAACGGCGCTTTGTGCCTTGGCGACGCTGCCGCTCGCCTTCTGCGCGGCCGTAACGATTTTCGGCTGAGGCGGGGCGGAAATGCAAAAGGGAGCGGCAAGCGCTCCCCCAGTCTGCTGACAAACCTCCGAGGCGGCCTCGTCCTTCGAGACGCGAGCTTCGCTCGCTCCTCAGGATGAGGCCTAAGTGTTTGGCGAAGTTGCAGAAGCTCCTCATGCTGAGGAGACTGCGCAGCAGGCGTCTCGAAGCACGAGGGGCGTCATCGCCACTTTGGCGGCAGCTCCCTCACGAGGCATCGGCGATCGGCCATTCGCCCTTGAACTCTCCGCCCATATTGTCATGCGCGATCACGCGAAGCGTCTTGGCGCCATTGGGCGCATAAGTGAAACGGAAGTTCGGGTCTTCCGAAAGAGAAATCCCGCCCTCCATCTTGAAGATCAGATCGTCGCCCTGCCAGACCTCGACGGCGTCGATGTAATGTGCAGGCGTATAGGCGCGCGTGATCGGGTCCATCTGCAGGCCGGAATTATTCGGGTGCCGGATCATGATTTGCGCCTCGCGCTTGCTCGCGACCGCGCTCTTCAATTCGCGGTATTTCATCTTGCCCATATTGGCGAGCGCCTCGTCCGGGTCCTTGCCGGCGGGGGCCGAACATCCGCCCGAGGCCTTCACGAATTTGACTTCCGAATGAAGCTTGCCGTCGCGCGTCTCCGCAACGGCGTGGACGTTGGTGTAGCTGTTCACCCGCACGCGCGTTTCGATCGCGTCGACGCCGGCTTTCTCGCCAAAAGTGAAGCTCGCGGCCATCGGCATGGGGTTCTGATCGATGACGAGCGTTGCGACCTTCACTTTGGCCGGCTCAGGGAAGCGCAAGGTCATCGGCACGATCGCCGCGTCCTCCGCGCGCTTGGGCGCTTCGAGCGAAACAGCGCCGTCGGCCATGGCGATCTCCCGGCCGTGGAAGATGTCCGTGACGAGCCCCGGCCAAAGGTCGGGCGCGCTGGATTGCGCCAACGCCGAAGAGGCGAGGGCGGCAGCGAGCATTGCGGCGGCGAGCGCCGTGCGGGCGGTTGACATGGGCGTCCTCCAAAACTCTCGCGAGAGATTAGCGCAGCTTGGAGCCTGACCGTGAGACAAAGTCACGGCCCCTCCCACTCCAGCTCCGCAAAGCCAGCCGTGGCGTTTCGGGCGTTGTAATCATCGAAAAGACGCCATTTGTCGCGCTCTTCGCTTCCAGCGTCCTTCGCGGCGTCCTTCACGCTTTCGCCCTTCTTGATCGCCGCGCGCAGATCGGCGGTCAGCCGCATGAGATAAGCGCGTTCGTCGTCGAGCGCCTTGGGCCAGGGCGCGACGTCGGGGCCATGCCCCGGCACGACGCGCTCGGCTTTGATTCCCGCCAGACGGTCGGCGACGTCGAGAAAGCCGAGCAGGCTGCCGTCGACCACCGGCACATGCTGCAGGAAAAGAAGATCGCCGGCGAAGAGCGTACCGCTCTTGGCGTCCAGCGCGGTCAGATCCGCCTCGCTATGCGCGGTCTTCCACGCCTGTAGAACGATCTCCCGGCCGCCGAGATCGAGCGTCGTCGTCTCCGATACGAGCATCGTCGGCGGCACGATGGTCACGCCGTCGAGGGCGTCGCCCATGATCTGGCGGAAGGATGCGAGATAATGCTCGCCGCGCGCAGCGAGGGCGCGGGGCAAATTCTTGTGGCCCACGAAGGTCACGCGGGGCAGGGCGAAGGCCGCATTGCCGAAAACATGATCCGGATGCGCGTGCGTGTTGATGACATATCGGATGGGCTTTTGTGTCTTCTCGCGCAGCGCGGCAAGGAAGGCCTTGCCCTGAACGAGGCTCCCGCCCGTATCGATCACCGCGACTGCGTCGTCGCCGACAATGGCGCCTAGATTGGCGATGCCGCCCAAGTTTTCCCGGGTCATCAGGGACGTTTCGCCCTGATGCGCATAGACGCCTGGCGCGATCTCGTCGAGCTTGAAAGGCGCCTCCGCCGCTGCCGGGAGCGGCGTCAAAATCAGCGCGACAAGCACAGCGGCCAAGGTGGAAATTGAACGCAACATGTTGATTTACCTTGGAGCTTTAGCGACACGGCCCCACACGCCGAGGCTTATGTTTTTTGCGATTGCGATTCAACCGGTCGCGACATATTATCCCGGCGTTTCCAAGTTAGAAGATGCCTTCCGGACGGGAACCGGAAGCATCCCGACGCTGTAGGCAATTTTTTGCACGACCGGCCCGGGAGCGAAACGGAAAACGCCTTCCCAATGTCGAGGCGCCCAATAGAGGCGCGACGTCGGCGGCGGCGCAACCATAAGGCGCGCCTCGGCGTCGTCAGGAGGAAATGCTCATGCATAAGCTGTTGTTGTCGACTTCAGTTGGTGTTCTTGCGCTGTTTGCGGTCGGCGCTGCGAAAGCCGACGACGAATTGCTGACGCTGTCGAAGGATCCCAAGCAGTGGGTTTCTCCGACCGGCGACTACGCCAATCTCCGCCATTCGGGCCTCAAGCAGATCACGGGCGAAAACGTCGGCAAGCTCCAGCCGGCCTGGCAGTTTTCGACGGGCGTTCTGCGCGGCCACGAAGGCGCGCCGATCGTCCTCAACAATGTGTCGGTCACCGACAGCTCCGGCAAGACCATCACGACCGACGTGATGTATCTGCATACGCCGTTCCCCAATATCGTCTATGCGCTCGACGCCAAGGATCCGGCTCACCAGATCCTCTGGAAATATGAGCCCAAGCAGGATCCGTCGGTCGTTCCGGTCATGTGCTGCGACACGGTCAACCGCGGCGTCGCTTACGGCGACGGCAAGATTTTCCTCGCTCAGGCCGACACCACGCTCGTCGCGCTCGACGCCAAGACCGGCAAGGTCGTCTGGTCGGTGAAGAACGGCGATCCGTCGAAGGGCCAGACCTCGACCGCCGCGCCGCATGTCTTCAAGGACAAGGTGTTCGTCGGCATCGCCGGCGGCGAGTTCGGCGTGCGCGGCCATATCACCGCTTACGACATCAAGACCGGCAAGCAGGTGTGGCGCGGCTACTCCATGGGTCCCGACGCCGATACGCTGATCGAGCCGGGCAAGACCACCCATCTCGGCCAGCCGGTCGAGAAGGACTCCGGCATCAGCACCTGGCAGGGCGATCAGTGGCAGACGGGCGGCGGCACCACCTGGGGCTGGTATAGCTACGACCCCGAGCTGAACCTCGTCTACTACGGCTCCGGCAACCCCTCGACCTGGAACCCGAACCAGCGTCCGGGCGACAACCGCTGGTCGATGACCATCTGGGCGCGCGACCTCGACACCGGCAAGACGAAGTGGCTCTACCAGATGACCCCCCACGACGAGTGGGACTATGACGGCATCAACGAGATGATCCTGGCCGACCAGGACATCGGCGGCAAGAAGGTCAAGACGCTCGTCCACTTCGACCGTAACGGCTTCGCCTATACGCTCGATCGCACCAACGGCGACCTGCTCGTCGCCGAGAAGTATGATCCGGCGGTGAACTGGGCGACGAAGGTCGACATGGACAAGTCGTCCAAGACCTATGGCCGTCCGCTGGTCGTCGACAAATATTCGACGCAGCACAATGGCGAGGACACGAACACCCAGAACGTCTGCCCGGCCGCTCTCGGCTCGAAGGACGAACAGCCGGCTTCTTTCGATCCGGCGACGGGCCTGTTCATGGTTCCGACGAACCACGTCTGCATGGACTATGAGCCGTTCCGCGTGTCCTACACGGCGGGCCAGCCCTATGTCGGCGCGACGCTGGAAATGTTCCCGGCGGGCAAGGTGCTGGGCGACGGCACGAACCACACCGGCAACTTCATCGCCTGGGACGCGCGGACGGGTAAGATCGTCTGGTCGAACAAGGAGCAGTTCTCGGCCTGGTCGGGCGCTGTGTCGACGGACGGCGGCGTGACCTTCTACGGCACGCTGGAGGGCTATCTGAAGGCGGTCGACACGAAGACCGGCAAGGAGCTCTACAAGTATAAGACCCCGTCGGGCATCATCGGCAATGTGATGACCTATGAATCGGCCGGCAAGCAGTATGTGGCGGTTCTGTCGGGCGTCGGCGGCTGGGCTGGCATCGGCCTCGCGGCCGGTCTGTCGAAGTCGAACGAAGGTCTCGGCGCGGTGGGCAACTACGCCTCGCTCGCCAATTATACCGCCCTCGGCGGCGTCCTGACCGTCTTCGCCCTGCCCAACTAAGCAGAGCGTAAGATAAAAACCGGCGCTCGGCGAACCCTGGCAATAAGGGCCTCGCCGGGCGCTGTCGTTTACGAGTGAATGAAGAACCGACCAGGAGAGTGTGTGATGAGATCGTCGATTGCCGGGGCTGTTGCTCTGGGCGTCATGATGTTTGTGGGAACCTCCGCCATGGCCGAGGCGCCCGGAGACCCCAAAGCCGTCAAATCCGAGAACGGCAAATATTTCGACGCGAAAGGCGATCCCACCTATAACGTCGGCGCCGACGGCGCGGTCGATTGGTACACCTTCTCCGGCTATCGCCGCTATCACGCCGAATGCCACGTCTGCCACGGCCCGAACGGCGGCGGCTCGACCTACGCCCCGGCGCTGAAGGAGTCGGTGAAGCGCTTCAACTACGCCGAATTCGCGGGCATCGTCATCGGCGGCCGTCAGAACGGCAACAGCGTCATGCCGGCTTTCGCCGACAACAAGAACGCCGTCTGCTACATCGATGACCTTTACGTCTATCTCCGCGCGCTTTCGACCGGCGCTGTCCAGCCGGGCCGCCCGGAGAAGAAAGAGCCGGCTCCGGAGGCCTTCAAGAAGGCCGAAGCCGACTGCATGGCCGCCAAGTAAGGCCCGTTATAGAGAGGTCGATCTCATGATCGTCTCGCAGGCATGTCAGCGCGGCGTCGCCGCGCTCCTGTCCTCAGTCGGCGCCGTCGCGATTCTGTTCGCGGCGGCGTCTGGCTTTGCGCAGCATATGGGCCCGGATGCGGGCGCCAAGGGGTCCGACAATGCAGGCGGGATCGAGCTCATCGACCCGAAAACGCTTCGCGTCTGCGCCGACCCGAATAATCTGCCTTTCTCCAACGAGAAGGGTGAAGGCTTCGAGAACAAGATCGCCGAGTTCCTGGCCGCAAAGCTCCACAAGGATCTCGCCTACGCCTACTATCCCGGCGCGACGGGCTTCGTGCGCAATACGCTCAACGCGCATCTGTGCGACGTCATTCTCGGCATGCCACAGGGCAATGATCTCGTGCAGCCGACGAATCCTTATTACCGCACGACCTACGCTATGGTGACTCGCGCCGGTTCTGATCTCGACGGGATACAGAACCTCGACGATCCGCGTCTGAAGGAAAAGAAGGGCCGCATCGGCCTCGTCGCCAATACGCCGCCGGGTAATATTCTCGCGAAAAATGGCATGATCGGGCTCGTGAAGCCCTATGCCTTAATGGTCGACACGCGTGTGGAATCCTCGAGCGCGGCCATGATCCACGATCTGGAGGCCGGTGAGATCGACGTTGCATTGCTTTGGGGCCCGATCGCTGGCTATTACGCCAAGAAATCGAATGCAAAGCTGAATGTGACGTTGCTCCCCGAGACGCCGGGCGTACGCATGGCCTTCCGCATCGGATTCGGCGTGCGCAATTCGGACCAGAATTGGAAGCGCGAGCTCAATAATCTCATTGGACAGAACAAAGCCGAGATCGAAAAGATCCTGGCCGATTACGGCGTGCCGATGCTCGATGAAGGCGGCCAGCCGCTGAGGAAAGCGCAATGAGGCGGCTCGCCGCCGCCGCGTTTGCAACTGCTTTCGCGGCGCATGCGGCGGCGGAAACAGTCGCGCCGCCGCCTGAGCCCGAGGGCTACCGCCTCGACGCCTATCGCGCGCCCGTGCCTGCGACGCTGAAAGGCGCCGCCGTCGTCGATACGGCAAAGGCTTTCGAATTATGGCGCGCCAAGGCGGCGGTCTTCATCGACGCGCTGCCGCAGGCGCCTAAGCCCGAGGGCCTGCCGAAGAAGGCTGTGTGGCGCGAGCAGCCGCGCTTCGATATTCCCGGCAGCATTTGGCTGCCGGACACGGGCTATGGCGCGCTGTCAGATGCGACGCAGGCCTATTTGGAAAAGGGCCTCGCCAAGGCGACGGGGCGGGACAAGGCAAAGGCGCTGGTTTTCTATTGCCTCACCAATTGCTGGATGTCCTGGAACGCCGCCAAGCGCGCTATATCGCTCGGCTACTCCAATGTTTTCTGGTATCCGCAAGGCACGGATGGCTGGGCGGCGGAAAAGCATCCGCTCGAAGAGCGCAAGCCGGAGCCGCGCGAGTAGCGTTTAACTCCGCTACTCCATCTCCGCCAAAATCTTGCGCGCCAGTTCGCCGAAGCGCTGTTCGATGAGCGCGGGGCTTTCGCAGACAAAGCTCGCCATCTTGCGCTGCTCTTCGAAGAGACGCACACGCCATTGCGTGGTTTCGGCCGCCTTCTTCACTGTTTCGGCGTCCGGCGCCGGCTTCTTGCTCTGCAATTCATAAAAGGCCTGCGTCTCTTCGCGCGTCTTTTCCGCCATCTCCTTGAGGCGCCGTCCAAAGCGGTCGAGACCATTCACAACGTCGCGACGCTCGTCGTTCATGCGCTCGTAGAGACCCGCAAAGAGCGTCGTCAGACGTTCCTTGCGATGATCGCCCGCGCCTTTCGAAAATTCTCCGATAAGCTTTTCAGCTTCGTCTATCGGCGTGCGGCGGGCGGCGATGCGCGCGACGAGGTCGGCGATAGCAGCATCATCGCGCCAGCTCTTTCTCTCTTTCTCGATCGACGGCCCGGTCCATACGCCGGCGAGCGCGATCTCCGGAACGCGCACCTGTTTGCAGGGCCAGTCGCCCTGTGCAGATTGCGCGAGCGCAGGCGTTGCGAGCAGGAGTGGCGCCGCAAAGGCAAGCGCGAGGTGTCTTCTCATCGGCATGCGCCTATAATGCCTCATGCAGGTCATCCCCGTCATCGATATTCGCAATGGCGTTGTCGTGCGCGCCGTCGCGGGTCAGCGTTCCGAATATAAGCCGCTTGAAACGCCGCTCGCGCCGACGGGCGCGCCGCTCGATGTCGCGCATGGTCTAGCGTCGCTCCATCCTTTTCGCACGCTCTATATCGCCGATTTGGATGCGATCGAAGGCCGGAGCGACAACTATGCGCATATCATTCGCGTCGCCACCGCCTTCCCGCATGCGCGTCTCTGGGTCGACGTAGGGATCACGCGCTTTGCCGACGCCGACCGCTGGCTCGCTCTGCGAAATATTGACGTCGTCATCGGCAGTGAAAGCCTGAAAGAGGCGGCAGAATTGCGCGCGATCAGAGACAATTCACGATTCGCGCTCTCCTTGGATTTCTCAGCTCAAGCTTTCCTTGGCGAAGCGGAGATTCTGCACAATGCCGGATTGTGGCCTGCAAACATCATTGTCATGACGCTTGCGCGGGTCGGCGCTGGTCAGGGTCCCGACCTGAGCCGCCTAAATGAAATCCTGCCGCGGGCAAAAGGAAAGAACGTCTACGCTGCGGGCGGCGTGCGCGGCGTCGAGGACCTCATCGCGTTGGAAAAGGCAGGCGTCGCGGGCGCGCTTATCGCCACCGCCCTGCATGATGGCCGCCTCACGCGCAAAGAGCTCGGGCAGTTTCACGCAGAATAAAAAAGGGGAGCCGCGACGGGCTCCCCTGATAGGTAAAAACTCTCGCGCTTAGTTGGCGGCGAAAGGATGCTTGGCGGTGACGCGCTCCTGGACGACGCGCGAAGCCTTGGGGTCGCCCTTCATTGCGCGAGCAATGGCTTCCTTCGTGGCCTGGTAGTTGAAGTCCTGGATCTTCTGGTCGTCGTTGGCTTCCCAGTGGATGAAGACGCCGACGCAGATGAAGAGGTCTTCAGCCTTGTCGAGCGGGATGACGCCTTCAGCGACAGAGTCAGCAACGGCCTTGGCGACGCCATGCTGCGCCGGGCCGAACATCTGCACGGCCTGCTTGGCGTTCTTGATCGTCACCTTGTTGAACATCATGGTGTAGGGCTTGACGAGCAGGTTCGGGGCGATAACCGCGAGCAGCGTCGTGAAGCCGTCCTTGTTGTTCACGAGGCCGTTGGCGAACGCCTTCTCCGCCGCCGAGCCGCGCGGCCCCATGATCAGGTCGATATGGGCGACCTCATTACCCTCGCCGACGAGCGATTCGCCGACGCCCATCTTGGCGCTGCTGGAGCCCGCGAAGCCCGTCGCCGGCTTCGGAAACAGCGCGCCCAGAATCTTTTCAAAGAAAGAAGCCATGTTCATCCCTCCCGGCGCCATTCGCGTCCAGCGGCTTGTTTATTGCGCGCCCGCGCGGAGCCCGTTTGTCCGTTGAACGCCCGATTGACCGCGGCGCGTATCGTGTTCGGCAGAAAGGGGAGCCGGCTCCGGCTCCCCTGATTATCTCGCTTGCTCGAGCGTTTTCGGATCGAAAACGCTATAGCGTTCCGAACTCAGTTCGGGGCGAAGGGGTGCTTGGCGTCGTTGCGCTTGGCGACGACTTCGGCAGCCTTCGGCTCGCCGGCGACGGCGCGGGCGATGGCTTCCTTGGTGGCCTGGTAGTTGTAGTCCTGGATCTTCTTGTCGTCGTTGGCGTCCCAGTGAATGAACACGCCGACGGAGATGAACAGGTCGTCAGCTTCCTCGACCGGGATGATGCCTTCGGCGACGGCATCGGCGACGGCCTTGGCGACGCCGTGCTGAGCCGGGCCAAACATCTGGACGGCCTGCTTGGCGCCCTTGATGGTGACCTTGTTGAAGAGGATCGTGTTGGGCTTGCAGAGCAGGTTCGGGGCGACGACCGCGAGAAGGGTCGTGAAGCCGTCCTTGTTGTTGACGAGAGCGTTCGCGAAAGCGAGCTCAGCGGCCGAGCCGCGCGGGCCCATGATCAGGTCGATGTGAGCGACTTCGTTGCCTTCGCCGACGAGCGACTCGCCCACCAGCATCTTGTTGATCTTCGCCATTTGTGCGTTCCCTTTTCAGCTTCCCCCAGGCGTTCGCGCGCTGCGCGCCGCGACCGCCTCTATCCTTCGTTTTCGGCGTCGGCCTAATCGCCCGACCGGTTAGCCGGATAGCCGCGAGACCACCCCGCGCGGCGCGGACTCAACCATTTTTGTGGGCTTTTGCCAAGATGGCGGGAAGGGAATCGGCGAAAAGAACGGCCACCGTCAGGTCTGCGCTGGTGCCGGGATTGATTTTGTTTTTCTTAAGGTTCTGGTCGAAATCGAGCGCCAGGGCGAAGGCCGCGTCGCGCGCCGGGGCGCGTTCGATGCGTGCGGCTGCGCACATGGCCGCGTCGCGAACGTCGTACGCTTTTTCAATTCCATACTTGCGGACGATGTGGCTGTCGGGAAAAGCGGCGAGAAACGCGAGATATGTTTCGAGCGTTGCGCGCGGCGCGTCATGGCCGCGCGCGCGGGCCCGCTGCAGCGCGTTGAGCCCTGTCTCGAAAATATCGACGAAATCATGGGCGTATTGGTAGCCGATGCGGTCGCGGTCGGCGCTCGCACGCATCGCTTCGAGCAAAGACGTCTGCGCGGGGCCGGAGACGTCATGCTCCTCCGCCGCGCCGAGGCCCGCGGGATTGGCGCGGCTGATGGCGCGGAACGCGGCGTCGGCGTCGGCGACGTCGAGCGCCGCCAGCACGCGCGCGGTCTCGCGGCGAAGGTCGGGCGTTTCGGTGGTCAGCACGGCGTGGGCGAGCGGCGCGCAGAGCAGGATAATGCCGAGATTGGTGTTCTGGGCGACCGCCGCCCAGGTGGCCTCGACCGCGCCGAGAATGCGGTGGCCGACGCTCGCGCCGGGCGCGGCGATGAAAGGCGCGGCCGCGCGGGCGCTCTCGATAAAGTCCCGCGCCTCCATGCCATGGCCCGGCGCAAAGTGATGCACATTGCCGGGCTTGGGCGCGGCTAGCTCCGCCTCGCAGGCCGCGACGAATGCTTGCGCGACCGCGGCGTTGATTGGGTCGGGATGCGGGGCGAGGGGGGCGGTCACGTGATGAATGGCGTGTATACCCAAGGGGCGGCGCGCGAGAGCGCCGCTTCGTCCCTCATCCTAACGCTTTCAGCGCATTGCGGCGAGCGGGCAGGAGGGAAAGCGCGTCCGCGGCCAGCCGTTCGGCGATGGAGAAGGGCGTTATGCGTTGCAGGCCGCTCCAGCCCGGCATGCTGTTGACTTCCAAGACCATGGGCCGCCCTTGCGCGCTGGTGATGAGATCGACGCCGGCGACGATCGTTCCCATTGCCTCAGACGCCGCGAGCGCCATGTCGCGCTCCTCGCGCGTCGGCTCCGCCACGAGGGGCTTCGCCCCCTGGCGCACATTGGTGATCCAATGGCTGGAGCGGCGTTTCATCGCCGCAACCACTTCGCCGCGCGAAACGAGAACACGCATGTCCTCGTAAGGGGGGCGGCTCGGGCCGACGAAGCGCTGCAGATAATAGACGCCGCGCGCTTCTTCGACTGAAGGAATGTCGCTTTCCTTTTCGATGAGTCGCAAGCCCCAGCCCTGGGCGCCGAAAAGCGGTTTCATAACGAGGACGCCGCTCGCGCATTCGCGCCGGGCGATGTCGCGCGCCTGCGCCAAGGATTGCGTCGCGAAGGTCTCGGGCGCCGGGACGCAGGCGCGCGCGAGCAGAAAACTCGCCATGCTTTTGTCGGTGCAGCGCTCGATCGAACGGGCGCTGTTCACGAGCGGAACGCCCAAGGCTTCCAGCGCATGCAGCACGCCGAGCCGCATGGTGATCGCCTCCAGCGAGCCGTCGCCAATGGCGCGCACGACGACGAGGTCGGGAAGCGCGTGAAAGCCGGGAATGGCGAGGCCGTGCGGGCGGGACGAATCGATCCGGCAGGCTGAAAGCCGCACGGCGACCGGCGTCGCCCCCAATGCGCGGAAGGCCGCGAGCGTATGCTCGACATGCCAGTCCAGCTTGTCGGTGAAAACGGCGACGCGGGGGGTGGGGTAATTGTTCAGTAACTATCTCCCAAGTGCGACAAGCCCGGAAAGGCTACCCCCTATTTGCCGAACTCACCCCGCCATGCCAACAGCGCTACTGCCGTGCGGCAATTTGTCGCGTTAACGCTCGGTTAATCATATGATGGACTCGACAGGAATAGGGCCGAAAACCTCCTTAAATAGAGAAAAAGGGGGTTTACGCGCGAGCAAGTCCCGTGCCGACGCTAGCCTCGCGCAAAATTAAGCATGACTCGCCACCAACATCCTTGCGCGATTCCAAAAAATATTAACGACTCGACGTTGCGCGTCTTGCGCAGAGTCCAGAATCGTGGATAATGGGGCTATGGAGACATTGTCAGAGTTCATAGCCCGGCGCCGAGAGGAGCTGGCAGAAGAAGAAAGGAAGCTTCGGCGGAGGCTGAGCGAGATATTAATTGAAATGCAGCAGCTAAAGTCAGTTGCATCTCAGCATTTCGAGTCAGAAGAAAAAATCGATAGACAACTAACGCCTCGAACTTATGGACGAAAAAGAAGTATTAAGCCGGGAACGATCATGTTTGATGTTATGGCTATTTTGGACGGCTACCCTCAGGGTTTGACAGCAAACGAAATATTAGATCGCATAAACGAAATAAGGACAGAAAGAGTTGAAAGAACTAGTTTAAGTCCGCAGCTCAGTCGTCTGCGGCAAGATGGTTACCTTGAACTCGCTGGATCAGTTTGGAGGCTAATCAGGTGAAAACGATCGAAGTGTTACAAAAAAAGGGGCTCAGAATGATCTGAGCCCCAGAAGGGGATGGTATAGTGCGGGCTGTCGGCTACCCACCTGTCGGCCCGAGGGTGCAAGTCCCTCCATCTCCACCATTGGCCCCGTGGCGAAATCGGTAGACGCAGCGGTCTTGAAAACCGCCTCCTGGCAGGGATTGTCGGTTCGAATCCGACCGGGGCCACCACTCGAAATTAATTTAGCTACGTGCCACTGTCCAGAGCGCAGTCTTTCGAGACTACCCGCCAAACGACTTGTCGAGCAGCGCCTCGTCGATCTTGCCGGCGCGGAAGGTTTCGCCGGTCTCGACCGCCGTCACCAGCGCTTCGGCCGGCGAGAACAGGCTACCGTCGATCTGGTAGAAGTCGCCCTTATAGGCCTTGAAGATTTCCGCGAAAGGCCGGCCGTAGTCGCGCGAATTGCTGCTCGGCAGCTTTTCGGCGAGCTCCTTGGCCGCCGCTGCCGGGCCCTTCACGAAGAGATGCGCGCGGCCGGCGTAGATGATGGCGTCATTGGTGCGGCCCATCGCCTGGACGAAGTCGGGATGCGGCGGCGAGAGCGGCGCAGTCGCGATTCCGTCGACGACGTTTTCGAGCGGGAAATGCAGCTCATGCGCCTTGTGCAGCGCCACTTCGAGCACGCGGCCGACGACCTGAACGCTGCCGGCGAGCGACTGCGTCGGAGCGTAGACGAAGGCGACCTTATCGGGCGAGACATCGGACTTGGACGCGACCTTCTCGACGACTTCCTTCGGCGGCGGCGCGGCCGACTCCAGCACGATCGTCACGCGGTCGGCGCGGTCCTTGTAGGAAAGCTCCTCGAAAAGCTTCTCGACGCGCGCCTGGGCGCGGCCGGGGCCCGAGCCCAGCGCAAAGAATTTCTCATGCTGCAGGCTCCAGCCGGCATATTGGCTGGCGAGGCAGGCGACGACGGGATCGTTGCTGGAGACCGTGAGCCAGAACGGCCATTTCGCGGCGCCGGGCGAATGCGACAAGGTGACCTTGCCGAGACCGCCCATGCAGATTTCCGTGAGGAGCAGGCCGGCGTCGACGCCGCCCACGGCCTTGGCGCCCGCGTCGATCAGCAATTCGCCGAGGCTGCCGCGCGACACCGAAACGCGGTAGCGCTCGGCGCCGGCGACGAGACGGTCGACGATCTCGCCCGCGAGAGTGTTGACGCTGGCCGTGACGCGGCCGGTGTTTTCGCTAGCGCTCACTAGTGGTCCTTCCCTCGAGATTTCTGTGGCTCTACCGCTCGACCCCCTGCGCTCTATAAGAGCGGGGAAACTTCGCCAGCGGCAGGCGCGGGCGCGAACTTATCGGTCTTTGCGGCGAAACGAAAGCGGCTCGCGACGCGCAAGCGGCCAGATGGTTTTAACCTCTGTCGCATAAGTTTCAAACCAAAGGCGTAGGGCGGAATTCTCTTCATCGGGCGGGCGATATGGACAGGCAAGAGTTCAGGGCGCAGGAATTTTCACTGCGGGACGCGACGATCGCGGCGCTCGCGGTCCTCGGCGTCGTCTTCGCTAACATTGGCGTGGTCCGCGCCCTGGATATCGCGCTGGACGCCATCCACCGCTGATTCCAGCTAGAGCGCAAGAAATCCCAGCCTTCCGTCCAACAGGTCGGAAGGTTTTGTTTTTTCGACGTCTACGAAGCCTTTTTCCCGCCCGCCTCATCCGGATGGATAATTGAGCCACAGTAGGGCGGTGGCAGGATTTGTCGTTATTTTGTCATTGTGCACGCCCGTGTCAGGCCGGAAAATATTTGTATGACAAGCGTTAAGCCCCCATTCGATCCCCATGGCGCTTTGTGGCCTGATCCGATCCGCTCGGATATTCGACGGAACCGAAAAATAGGCATTCTAATCTATCCTGACTTTGAAATTATCGATCTTTGCGGCCCGCTAGACGTTTTCTATTACGCTGACCGCGCCCTCGGCTCGGAGCGGGCGAGCGAGCCCGGCTATGAATGCGTTGTCATCGCACAGGCAAAGGGTCTCGTCAGAGCTAAATGCGGCCTCGAACTCAGAGCGACCCACGATTGCGCTGAAATCCCCGCTGGCCTCGACACGCTGCTCGTCGCTGGCGGCGAGGGGGCCTTCGCGGCTTGCGAAGACGAGAGCCTCATCGATTGGATCAAGGCCATCTCGTGCGGCGTACGGCGCCTCGCTTCAATTTGCACGGGCGCTTTCATCCTCGCCAAAGCCGGGCTTCTCAACAATCGCAAGGTGACGACCCACTGGCTCTATTGTGACCAGCTCGCGGCGGCCTATCCCTCCCTTTGCGTCGAATCCAACCGCATCTTCGTGCGTGACGGCGGCGTCTACACCTCGGGCGGCATCACGGCCGGAATCGATCTGGCGCTCATGCTGATCGAAGAGGATCTCGGCCGGGACGTGCCACGCATGGTCGCCGGCATGATGGTCGTTTTCCTGCGGCGTCCCGGGGGACAGGCGCAATTCAGCCCTTTCCTCCAGGCGGAGACCGGAAACTGCCGGGACATCACCCAGCTAAAATCATGGATCCTCGGCAATTCGAGCGAAAATCTCACGGTCGAGCGCCTCGCCGAGCAGCTTGCGATGAGCCCGCGCAACTTCGCTCGGCGGTTCCGCGCAGAGACCGGCATGACGCCCGCGCGCTTCGTCGAATACGCCCGGGTCGAAGCTGCGCGCTGCCGGCTGGAGCAGACAAGCCTCCCTCTTCAGACCATTGCGGAAATCTGCGGCTTTACGACGATCGAGCGCATGCGGCGCGCCTTCAAGCGGAATCTCGCCGTCGGCCCGAACGAATATCGAGAGCGCTTCCAATCGACTTTCCTCCAATAGGAGAGGCTTGCCATGAAAATCTTGTTCCTGACGACGGCGCACAACAGTCTCAGTCAGCGCCTTTTGATCGAGCTGACAGAGCGCGGCCATAAAGTCGCGGTGACCATCGCCGACAGCAGCGCGGCGATGCTCGGCGCGGTCGAGGAGCAAGACCCGGACCTCATCATCGCGCCCATGTTGAAGGCCGCCGTGCCGGAGGAGATCTGGACCCAGCGCGTCTGCCTTATCGTGCATCCGGGCATCATGGGCGATCGTGGGCCGTCTTCGCTCGACTGGGCCATTATGGACGGCGAGAAGCGCTGGGGCGCGACGGTTCTGCAGGCTGCGGCGGAAATGGACGCGGGGCCGATCTGGGCGAGCCACGAATTCGACCTGCCGGAGGTCGCCGACGCCAAGGGCACCCTTTACCGCAATGAGGTGACGGAAGCGGCCGTGCGCGGGGTTTTGGAGGCGGTCGATAAATTCGAATCCGGCAGCTTCCAGCCCTGGCCGCTCGATTATTCCTGCCCGCTCACGCAGGGCCGGCTGCGCCCGACCATGATGCAGAAGGATCGCGCCATCGACTGGATGCGCGAGCCGACTGACGACGTTGTGCGTAAGATTCGCGCGGCCGATAGCGCGCCGGGCGTTTTGGACGAGCTGTTCGGCCTGCCGGTGTTTCTCTACGGCGCGCATTATGAAGACCGGCTGAAGGGGCCGCCGGGAACGGTCATCGCCAAGCGCGATGGCGCGATCTGCCGCGCGACGGTCGACGGCGCGGTCTGGATCACACACCTCAAGCTCAAGAGCGACGCGCACGACGCCAATTGCCGCTTCGCGGAACAGGGTTGCGATTATTGCAACACGCAGTTCTGCCCAGTTTCCGGGATCAAGCTGCCGGCCGGAGACATACTGGGTCCGTTGCTACGCGGCGCGCCGGAATCGGCGCTGTCCGTGGAGGAGGAAGTCGATTACCGGACCTATCGCGACATCCGCTACGTCGAGCGCGACGGCGTCGGGCATATCCATTTCGACTTCTACAATGGCGCGATGAGCACGGAGCAATGCTATCGGCTGCGAGACGCCTTCCTCCTCGCGCGCAGCCGGCCGACGCGCGTGATCGTGCTGCATGGCGGCAAGGACTACTTTTCAAACGGCATCCATTTGAACGTCATCGAGGCGGCAGAGGATCCAGCGCTCGAGTCGTGGCGAAACATCAACGCCATTGATGATCTCGTGTATGAAATCACTTGCACGATGTCGCATATCGTCATCGCGTCCATGTGCGGCAACGCCGGCGCGGGCGGCGCGATTGTGGCGCTCGCTGCGGATCGCGTCTTCGCGCGCGAGGGCGTCGTCCTCAATCCGCATTACAAGAGCATGGGCGGGCTCTACGGGTCCGAATACTGGACCTATCTCCTCCCCAGACGCGTCGGCGCGGAGCGCGCGCATGAAGTGATGGACGGCTGCCGGCCAATGGGGACGCATGAGGCGAAGGCGATCGGCTTCGTCGACAATGTCTTTGGCGGAAATGCGCAAAGCTTCCAGCAGGAAGTTACAGTGAGGGCGGTCCATCTCGCCATGCGCATGGATTTCTGGAACCTGCTGCGCGAGAAGCACGAAAAGCGCGTGAAGGACGAGCGGGTGAAGCAGCTCGCGGCCTATCGCGCCGAGGAGCTGGCGCGGATGCGGGTCAATTTCTTCGGGCCCGATCCTTCTTATCACCTTGCCCGCGAAAGATTCGTCTTCAAGGGCCGCGCGCCAACGGCGAGGCCAACGACCACACCCGCCATTCGTCGTGAGTTCGCCGGCCGCTGACCTTGTGACGCGGGGCCTGTCCTCTACGCCTTAAGAGAGTCTCGCATCTAAAGGGCCGTCATGGCCGGGCTTGTCCCGGCCACCCACGCCGACGGGCATATCCCAACAAGACGCGCCATCGCTATGGATGAAGTTCAGGCCAGGCTTTGCGATGCTCCGAAGTCCTCTCTTCACGCCGACGCAAAGTTCCATGCTGATCTATGCCCAGCATTTGCTGTCGTTCGCGTGGCGTGGGTGGCCGGGACAAGCCCGGCCATGACGAGGGCGGCATGCGGTGGCCTCTACGCCTTCACGCCGCGCCTTGCGAGGGACCAGGTACGATAGGCCCCCGGCGTCATTCCGGCGTAGCGCCGGAACGCGCGCCGGAAGCTCGTTTCATCCGCATAGCCCGACGCGCTGGCGAGCTGTTTCACCGAACTCTGCGTTGTCTCCAGGAGCATGCGCGTCGTCTCGAAGCGCACGCGGTCGAGAAAGCTTTTGGGGGTCTCTCCGGTGAATTCCTTGAGGCGCCGATGCAGCGTGCGGTCCGAGACGCCGAGCGCCTGCGCCAGTTGCACGGATGTGAGCGGCGCGTCGCCCGCCTGCCGCACGATATGTTCGGCTTGGAGGATGAAGGGATTGGACGCCGAGACATGGCCGGGCGGGATGTAGATCGTCTGGGTCGACGGCGCGGCGTCGACGACGGTAAAATCCGCGGCCGTTTTCGCGGCTTCGTCGCCGACAAGCGCGCGAATGAGATGGAGAGATAGGTCGATCCACGAGAGGGGGCCGCCGGCGGTCACCACGCGTCGATCCTCGATCAGCGACGCGCCGCGGGCGGCGTCGGCGCGGGGATAGCGCGCTTTCAATTCATCGTGCCGCCACCAAGTCGTCGTGCAGCGGCGCCCGTCGAGCAGGCCCGCTTCGCCGAGCAGGAAGACACCGTTGCAGGCGGCGGCGACAATCGCGCCCAATGCGTGCTGGCGCCTCAGCCAGGCGGCTGCGGCGCTGATTTCGGGCGTCGGCGGCAAAGAATTGCCGCCATCGCAGAAGAACGGCGGGACGATAACGGCGGCGCATGAGCCGAGCGTCCCGAAAGCCTCGTCGACAGCATGTGTCCGGCCCGAGCCGTCGCATATCGGCGCGCCATCGTGACTGACAGTGACGACGCGATACGGCGACGGCCGCTCTTTCGTCTTCAGCATGCGCCTGCTGAGCATAAGAAGATCGGCCGCGCCGATGAATCCGAGGCCCAAACAATTTTCGTAACCGAGAACGGCAATGTCCATGGTCTGACTCGCTTGGCGGAAAATGCCTGTCTTGTGGCAAATTCGCTGTCTGACTTTGCAAGGATAATGGCAAACCCGCCATGCTGGCAAGCGCAAGGCGCTCTTTATCCTCCTCCCTCACCGGAAACGCCGGTCGTTTCCCGGTCGCAATGGAGAAGAAAAATGAGTGCAACGACACAAACCGCGGCAGGCGCCACAGCAGCCGAAAAGCCGATCGTCGATCTCAGAGGCATGTGGATTGGATTGGGGCTGCTCAACAGCTTCTATTTGATTGTCCGCGTCTATGAGCAAGTCTTCGGCTGGCGCGCGGGCCTCGATTCATTCGCGCCAGAGTTCCAGACCTATTGGATGTCGATCCTCTGGTCGGAGATTCCGCTGGAGCTGATCTCGGGCCTTGGTCTCGCCGGCTATCTTTGGAAGACCCGCGTGCGCGACATGTCGCTGGTGACGCCGCGTCAGGAAATGCGCGCCATCGTCGATAATGTGAAATGGCTCGTTTGCTATGCGGCGGCGATCTACTGGGGCGCGTCCTTCTTCACCGAGCAGGACGGCACGTGGCATATGACCGTGATTCGCGACACGGATTTCACGCCGTCGCATATCATCGAGTTCTACATGAGCTATCCGATCTATTCCATCATGGCGGTCGGCTGCTTCTTCCATGCAAGGACGCGCATCCCTTACTTTTCCAAGGGCTATTCGCTCGCCTATCTGATCGTCTCGATCGGCCCCTTCATGATCATCCCGAATGTCGGCCTCAATGAATGGGGACATACGTTCTGGTTCATGGAGGAGCTCTTCGTCGCGCCGCTCCATTGGGGCTTCGTGTTCTTCGGCTGGATGGCGCTCGGCGTCTTCGGCGTCGTGCTTCAGCTCCTGCTGAATGTGCATCGGTTGCTCGGCAAGGAGGGCGTCGCGCTTCTCACCCAGTGATTTTGAAAAAGGGCGCGCGCCGCGCCGGCGGCCGCGCGCCTTGCCCCCGCTCCTGGTCCCTCCCGCAAGGGGCAGGGGGATACTCACGTGAGTCATGTCGCTCTTAGTCAGATCGCCTCTCGACGCCCAGGGTCGGGAGGCGATTGATTATTGGCTACCCCTCTCGATGAATTCCAGCGCAACGCCGCCCGCCATCGGCGCCTCGCCTTTCTCCTTTGCGTCGGCAAGGCGGTCGAGACGGATGAGGGCGAGGCCTTCTTCGCCGATCGCAGAGCCGGTGACGCCGATCTCGACGTCGCCGGCGCGAATCGGTTCGCCGGGCTTGGGCGCGCCGCCGGGGGCGCGATATTGCGTCACGCGCTTGCGCACGAGATTGCGATGCTTCATGCGCGAGACGACTTCCTGGCCGACATAGCAGCCCTTCTTGAAGTCGAGACCCGCGAAGAGGTCCATATCGGCCTCATGCGGAAAAGCGTCGCTATAGTCGAAATCGACCCCGCCCAGCGGCACGCCGGCGCGGATGCGGCGCATCTCGTAATCGGCGAGCGGACCGGAGGCGGCGATCTTGCCTTTTTCGGCAAGCGCCCGCCAGCCGAGCGCCTCGGCGCGCGGGTCCGGCGCAAGCGCGATCGCCTCCACTTCCGGGCGTTTGTCAGCGTCCGGGAAAGCGACGGCCTCCAGCCTGTCGCTGAGATTCGTCACGGTAATCTTGGCGCGCAGCTTGTAGAGGTTCAGCCGCTTTTCGAGGTCGTCGGCGAGCGAAAGCGGACAATCGAGTAGGAAACGTCCCTCTCCCAACGCGAAGACGACAAAATCAAATAGAATTTTTCCTTGCGGCGTCAGCAGGGCGGCGAAGCGCGCTGCGCCGGGCTCGAGGGACTTCACGTCGTTCGTCACGATATTGTGAAGAAATTTAGCCGCGTCTTCGCCGCTCACCTCGACGACGCCGCGGTCCGTCAGCAGGATCGCTGTGGTCATTTTCCGTTCCTGTTGCTTGAGCGTGCTCGACATATCGCACGCTCGCTCGCGCATTCGACTTGGCGCATCGGCGACTTGTGCTTATCTAGGCAGGATCGCTGCAAACGGGGCGCCATTCATGCCGCAGACATTCGACGTCATCCTATCTGGAGGCACGCTCGTCAACCAGGATGGCGAGGGCTTGCGGGACGTGGGCGTTCGCGCGGGCAAGATTGCCGAGATCGGCGATCTCTCCCGCGCTTCCGCCGGCGAGACGATCGATTGCACGGGCCTGCACATTCTTCCGGGCGTCGTCGATTCGCAGGTGCATTTTCGCGAGCCGGGCCTTTCGCATAAGGAAGATCTCGAATCAGGGTCGCGCAGCGCCGTTCTCGGCGGCGTGACGGGCGTTTTCGAAATGCCCAACACCACGCCGCTTACAACGGGCGAAGCCGAGCTTGCGGACAAGGTGGCGCGCGCGACGGACCGCATGCATTGCGATTTCGCTTTCTGGGTCGGCGGCACGCATCAGAACGCCAAGCACGCCGCCGAGCTTGAAAGGCTGCCGGGCGCGGCGGGCATTAAGGTTTTCATGGGCTCGTCGACGGGCTCGCTGCTCGTCGCGGACGATGAGGGCATTGCGCAGGTGCTCGCGCATACGCGCCGGCGCGCGGCTTTCCACAGCGAGGACGAATATCGTCTGAACGAACGCAAGGAGTTGCGCGTCGAAGGCGATCCACGTTCGCATCCCATTTGGCGCGACGTCGAGACCGCGCTGCGTTCGACCCAACGCCTGTTGAAGATCGCAAGAGAGAAGCGCGCGCTGATCCACGTGCTGCATGTCACGACGGCGGAAGAAATCGAGCTTCTCTCGCACCATAAGGATCTGGCGAGCGTTGAGGTCACGCCAAATCATCTGACGCTCGACGCCAGCGCTTATGAGCGCATCGGCACGCTGGCGCAGATGAATCCGCCGGTGCGCGAGGCGCATCACCGCGACGCGCTGTGGGAAAGCTTGCGGCAGGGCGTCGTCGACGTCATCGGCTCCGATCACGCGCCGCATACGCTCGAAGAAAAGGCGCAGCCCTATCCGAAAAGCCCTTCGGGCATGACCGGCGTGCAGACGCTCGTGCCGCTGCTGCTCAACGCCGTGAACAATGGCAAGCTGACGCTCGCACGCTTCGTCGATTTGACGAGCGCCGGTCCGCTGCGCGTTTTCGGCATGGCCGGCAAAGGCCGCATCGCCAAAGGCTATGACGCAGATTTCACGATCGTGGACATGAAGCGGCGTGAGGTGATCCGCAATGAATGGATTGCTTCTCGCGCCTGTTGGACGCCATTCGACGGCGCCGAAGTCACCGGCTGGCCGGTGGGGACTTTCGTGCGCGGCGCGCGGGTGATGTGGGAGGGCGAACTCGTGACGCCGTCGCGGGGCAAGCCGATACGGTTTCAGCAGGCGTTGTAATTCGTTTCCGCTTGAATAGGCGCGTGTCATTCCCGGCGGGCTGAAAGGCCCGACCGGGAATCCAGAGTCGCAGGCGCGCTGGCTTTGCTCTGGATTCCCGATCGCTCACTTCGCGAGCGTCGGGAATGACAGGGAACCAATCGCGCGGATTCCTTTCACGCGCGACTGTGCTCACGCCGGCGCAAGTAGAAGACTGGTCTCGCTTCTCGCAACGCCCTCGATCGACCTCACCGTAGACAGCACCCTGTCGAACTCCGCCAGATTGGCGACCTCGATCTCCGCAATGAGATCATAAGCGCCGTTGGTGCTGTAGAGCGCGTGAATCTCGGGCAGGCCACGGAGCACTTGCACGACGCGGCGGGTGCTCTTTCCTGCGACTTCGATCATCATGATCGCGCGAATGCGGTCGTCGTCTGCAACGCTCTTCAGCCGCACCGTAAATCCCAGGATGACTTCAGAGTCGATCAAGCGGTCGAGCCTGTTCTGCACCGTGCCGCGTGAGACGCCAAGCCGCTTCGCCAGCTCGGACAACGAGGCTCTGCCGTCTGCCCTCAGCTCGGCGATCAAGCGGCGGTCGAGATCGTCCATGCCGGCGCCCCTGTCGAATTGGGGCTAGCTTATGTCAATTTGCTCAATAATCTACGAAATTATGCATATGTTTGTGATTTTTATCGACGTCCGCCGTCTTTAACATCAGGCGCACGCCAAGGATGTTGGAGGCTTGCGTATGGTCACTTTTCTGAACGCCTCAGACGTGGCCAAAATCGTTCGCCGCGTCGGCGCGCGCCGTTTTTGGGAGCGTCTGGTCGAGGGTCTTCGCGACGATTTCCTGCGCTGGGATCGTTTCGACAAATGCGCGCGCTTCGCCAGCCATTCGCCCGGCGGCGTCATTGAGCTGATGCCGGTGAGCGACGGCGAGGTTTTCGCCTTCAAATTCGTCAACGGCCATCCGGGCAACACCCAGCTTTGCCTGCAGACTGTCGTCGCCTTCGGGGCGTTGGCTGACGTCGCGACGGGCTATCCGGTCTTCATGTCGGATATGACGCTCGCCACCGCCTTTCGCACGGCCGCGACCTCTGTTCTGGCGGCGCGCCATCTGGCGCGGCCGGAAAGCCGCACGATGGCGCTCATCGGGCTCGGCGCACAATCGGAATTCCAGGCCTGGGCTTTCCACGAGATCCACGGGATCGACCGGCTGCGCATTTTCGACGTCGACGAAGAGGCCGTCGACAAATTCGAATCCAACATCGCGGGGTTTGAGCTCGAAGTAACGCGGTGCCTCGACGCGCGGTCGGCCGCGCTGGGCGCGGATATCGTCACGACGATCACGGCGGATAAGAAGCGCGCCACGATCCTGTCGCAGGACATGATCGCGCCGGGAACACATATCAACGCCGTCGGCGGCGACTGCCCGGGCAAGACGGAACTGTCGCGCGGGCTGCTCCTGCGATCGGATATCTATGTCGAATATGCCCCCCAGACGCGGCTCGAGGGCGAGCTCCAGCAGCTCCCCGCCGATCATCCGGCCGTCGAGCTGCATGAGGTTCTCGCCGGCCGCAAGCCGGGCAGGGCGTCCGAAGACGCCATCACCATATTCGACAGCGTGGGTTTCGCGGTCGAGGATTTTTCGGCGCTGCGGCTGTTGGGCGACCTCGCGCGTGAAACGGGAATCGGCGCCTGCTTGGAGCTGACGGCCGCGCCGACGAATCCAAAAAATCTCTTCTCCCTGTTGCACCCTCTTGAAGCGGCGCAGGAGCGCGGCGACGCGCTTCCCGAGCCGATGAAACTCTCCGACTAACCCTCTCTCCAGGAGTCCTCTCGACGTGAACGTCCATCTCAAAGCCGAAACCATGGCCGAGCCGCATCGTCGCGCCGCGCAGCCAGGCGCGCGCATCCTCATGTGCGCGCCCGATCATTTCGGCGTCGATTACGTCATCAACCCTTGGATGGAGAACCAGGTCGGCCGCGCCGATCTCACGCGCGCGCGCGAGCAGTGGGAAAACTTACGCCGTCATCTCGGGGCCAATGTCTCTCTCGATTTCGTCGCGCCCGCCGAGGGCTTGCCCGATATGGTGTTCACGGCGAACGCCGGACTGGCGATCGGCGATACGGTTGCGGTGGCGCGCTTCCACGCCAAGGAGCGTCGGCCCGAGGAAGATCTATTCCGCGACTGGTTCGAAGCGCGCGGCTTCACGATCGCGCCCTGGCCGGAGGACGTCGCTTTCGAGGGCGCCGGCGACGCTTTGCCCGACCGTGCGCAGCCGTTGATCTGGTGCGGGCATGGCTGGCGCTCGCATGCGCGGGCGGCCGAGCATTTGGCCGACATCTTCGACCGCGAGGCCGTCGGATTGAAGCTCGTCGATCCCCGCTTCTATCACCTCGACACCTGCCTGTGTCCGCTCTCTGGCGGATGGCTGATGTATTATCCGGCGGCCTTCGACGAGGCCTCGCGCGCGGAGATTGCGGCGCGGGTTCCGGTGCAACGGCGGCTCGAAGTCGACGAGGCCGACGCTATGGGCTTCGCCTGCAACGCCGTCGAGGCGAGCGGCAAGGTCTTCATGAACGCCTGCTCGCCTTCTCTCCAGGGGCGTCTTGCGGCGGCAGGCTTTCAACCGGTCGTGACGCCACTATCGGAATTCCTGAAATCCGGGGGCGGCGCGAAATGCCTCACGCTCGAAGTGCAGTCTAGTGGTCGAAATCCCACGCGAGGTGGAACCGCCTAAGAGGTTGCGGTTGGACCAATCCCCGATGTCGCTCACGATTAACGGATGAAGAATTGCGTAGGCGCGGGGGCCTCAGTCCCTGACTAGGGACGGGCCACTCTCGACCGATCTATTACCTCTAGACATGCGCCAACTCCAGTTCGTGCAAGGCCGCAAGAACGTGTTTGGTCACGGCTTCGGAATGACCCAATTTCTGCTTCTGAAGAGCTTTCTGGAGGTAATCGGCTGCGTTTGCCGCGTGAGGGCTGATCCTCGCCTTGTCGGCTGCTTCGGTATCCGCTAGCGCGAGATCGGCGTGAAAGGAAAGGATCCTGAAAAGCTTTGACATCTCGTGGGCCAGGGGCTCAAAGGCCCGCAGCGCGGCAAGCGCTTCGCCATGGGCTTTCTCAGACTTAGCATAGGCGGCCCGGCGATTTCTCTCGGCGTCTTCAGCCGTTGCCTCCAGCGCCTTTCCCGCAGCGGCGTCATACGCCGCCTGCGAACCTTGTAACCTGGTTTCCTCGGCGCCGATCGCCGCCGAGGCCGCCCGCTGGCTGCTCTCGCTGCCATGCGCGAGAGACTCCGCAAACGCACTTTGCGTCTGCGCGAGATTTTCAATCGCTTGCGCCAGGCTAGTGCGCGCCTCTTCCTTAGCCGCTTCGAGAGCGGGTTGTTGCGGCGTGTCTAGGGCAGCTCTAATCATGTCGCAGAGCGCCTCCTTTTTCTCGTCACCCGGCGGCGTTTCAGCCCGACTTAAGAGGTCGAGGACCAACGCCGCAGACTCGCGACTGAGACTAAGGTTCATGGCGAGGTCTCTTTTTCACTCTGTATTCTTAGATTCGTATATAGAGCGGGGAGACCAAACTGAAACGGCTACGTGTGAGCAACGTCTCGCATCGCCCGCGAAGCCCTCAAGCGCGAAGTGGCCAACGGATACTGTCGCGCGGGGGATGGGAAAAGAAGTCGCGGTTTTCTTCGAATGCGTTTGGTATGGCGAGCGCCAGCTTTGCGGCTTCGGAAAAGTCGTGAGCGTACCCTTTCAGATTTCGACCACTAGGGCCTATTCGGAACAGACGGCGCGCCGGCCGGTCCTCTCCTCGGTCAGTTGGCCGGTGATGCGCAGCCCGTCGTGTATCTTGATGCTCACGATGCCGTTGTAGAAGCCGAAGCGATAGTCGCGCTTCATCGGATAGGAGCTTCCATCTGCGCCGACGTAGAAGCAGTGGGAGCTATATTCGGGGTTGGCCAGACGCGAGATCGAGCAATGGACCTGATAGGGCAACGGGGCGCAATGCAGCGCGACGTCCTTGTTGGGAACCATCCAATTTGGCGAAGCGACCGAGCCTGCGACAGCGGGCCAAGCCGAGAGCGGCAAGAGAAGCGGCGGGAGAAGCGAAAAACCAGCGTAACGCTTTTGCCGATCGTTCAACATAGACTTTCCTGACTGCAACCGCGCCGTTGCGCGGTTGCAATTCTTTGCGTGCCCGGCTGCGATCATAGACCGGGCGGCTAAAATCTGAAGCGGGTTCTTATTCGCAAAAGCATTCAACTTTTGCGGAACGCGCTTTGGCGTCACCAGCAGGTGCAGCCGCCGCCGTAGCCGTAAGTGGACGGATAATAGGGAGCGGCGGAATAACCGTAGGGATAGCCGCCATAGCCATAGTAGCCGCCGTAATAGGGAGAGGTCGCTGCGCCGGCGATCGTCCCAAGCGCCAGGCCGCCGAGCAGGCCGGCGCCCAAGCCGCCGCCATATCCCCAGCCGCCACCCCAACCGCGACCCCAGCCGCCGCCCCATCCGCGGCCCCAGCCGGCATGGCCCCAGCCGCCGCCCCAACGGCCCCAGGCCGCGTCGGCCGGCGTCGCGACGGAAAGCGCGCCGACCAGCATTGTAGCCGCGAGCGCCGTAGTGAGCGTCTTACTTAGGTTCCTCATCGCCATCTCCTGGGTCCTTGTCCGCCAAAGCCCCAACGCCACTCCCTGCAACGCGAACCCGGTTTTGTTGTTCCGTTAGGTTTTGAACAGGATTTGACCTCGTCATCTCGAAGGGCGGCTATTTCCGTTGGCGTCGCAGGCGCTAGCTCATTGTTCTCTCGCAAGGAGACGGCAATGACCAAACAGAGCGAAACGACGCCGCGCAACGAAGGCGAAGGCAACCGCACGGCCGCCAGGCAATATAATGAGGCGCAGCGGAAATTCGTCGAGAGCGGCAAGGTCGAGCGCGCCGCGAAAGACGCCGAACATGCGCTCGAAACCGAAGAGGCCGAGGAGCTGAAACGCGCCGAAGAGAAAGGCCGCGCGCACGCCAAGCCGCATGAGCAAGAGCGGGAGATATGAGCGCTTTTTAATCCTCGCTCCAGAAATAATGCCACACGCCATCCGCCGCGATGGCGATGCGCGTCGGACGCGGCCTGCCCTCGGCGTTGGAGCGGGGGAGGTCGGCGAAGCGCACGCAGGCCCAGCGCGCGCAGGCCTCGTCCTCATCGGCGGGCGGCGTCGGCCGGCGCGCAAAGGCGGGCCACTCATAAAGCGTCACCGGACCGCGCACGATCCTCACATAAGGCTGCGCGAAAACCGCCCGCGCGACGGCAATCGTCTCGCTCCCCTTTTTATCGAAGGATAGGACTTTAAGAATTTCGATCGGGTCCGTTCCCGCCCTGAAGGTTCCGCTTTTTGCAAAGAGCGGCCGAACCTCGTTCCAGTCTATGGGAATCCGCAGAGCCTCGACGTCGTTCTTCTCCAGCGCGGCCAGGATCTTGTCCCGGATCGCGCGCACCGGGGCGGGCAGAGCGGTGAGATCGGCCGAAGGCTCGGATATAACGTCTTTCGGGGCGTTTTTTGTTTTCATGCCGCATGTTAGCCGCGCCGCCCCGCAAAAGGCGAATTCTTCCTTCTTCTGCTTAGCCTTCGGGCCGCATGGATTGTATAGTCGGCGGCAGACCGCCATCTCTACCGGGACGTCGTCTCGCCGGAGCGCGAATGGACCTTTCCTCGAAGAACGAAAACGGCCGGCTGGAGAGCGCGGGCCCGTTGGAATATGCGCTGCGCCGTTCGGCGACGGCGATCCTGGCCGAGCGGCTGCTGAGGCTCGGCGCTGCGCTTGTGACGCTGGCATTGTTTTTTGTGGCGCTGTCCTGGCTCGGCTTTTGGCGCGCGGTTCCAGTCGAAGCGCGTATGCTCGGCGTGGCGCTCTTCGGCTTTCTGGCGCTCTACCTCGCGGCGCGCGAAATAGCCCGCGGCCTGCCGAAGCGTAGGGCCGCCGCCGCGCGCCTGGACGCCGCCGCGGATGGTTCGCTGAAGCCCGCCGCCTCGCTCGACGACACGCTCGCGGCGCTAAACGCCGATCCCGCCACGGCCGCCCTCTGGACGCTACATCGCAAGCGGCTGGAGATGGCGTTGGCGCAGACGCCCGTGGCGCCCCCGCGCCCGCGCCTGCCTGAACGCGATCCTTACGCGCTGCGCGCTTTGGCGCTCGTCGCCGCCATCGCCGCCGCCTTCGTCGCAGGGGATGAAAAGCGCGTCCGTCTCGCCGCCGCCTTCGACTGGCGCGCCATTCATCTGCTCCAGCCCGCGCAGCGCATCGACGCCTGGTTCGATCCGCCGGCTTATACGGGACGCCCGCCCATTGTGTTCGCCCAGGAAAGCGGCGCGGTTCAGGCGCCCGTGAATTCGACGCTGCGGCTGCGGCCGGCCGAGGCCAGCGTCTCCGTCGAAGGCGCGCTGGCGCCAATCGAATCCGCGGAGAAGAAGGAGCGGGGCTTCGCTCTCGCCGGGGACGCGCGGATCGATTTTTCCGATGGCCGCAGCTTCGCGATCACCGCCATTCCCGACCTCGTCCCCACGATCGAGCTTGTGGGCAAGCCGCGTAACAATGCGCGCGGCACGATGACGCTCTCCTACCGCGCCGAGGACGATTACGGCGTCGTGAGCGCCGAGGCCGTGTTCAGCAAGTCGGCGGCCGGCCGCGCGCTTTACGAGCCGCCGCGCCTGCCGCTGGAGCTGCCGGCGGGCGCCGGCGGACTGGGCGATGGCCGCGCCACGCTCGATCTCGCGGACAGCCCCTACGCCGGAGCCCGGATGACCATGCGTCTTGTCGCGAAGGACGCCGCCGGCAATGAAGGCGCTTCCGATCCGATCGACGTGACCTTGCCGCAGCGCCGCTTTACCAAGCCGCTCGCCAAGGCGCTCGTCGAGCAGCGGCGCATTCTGGCGCTCGATCCCGATCAACGCTCCAATGTGCGCGCGGCGCTCGAGGCGCTGTCGCTCGCGCCGGAGATTTTCGACACGCCGTCGGCCGTCCATCTCGGCCTGCGGGCGGCGCGCCGCAGCCTGGAGGGTAATGGCGGCGACAATGAATTGCGCGGCGTCGCCGACATGCTCTGGGCCATGGCGCTCAGTCTCGAAGACGGCAATACGCCGCAAGCCGAGCGTGATCTGCGCGCGGCCGAACAGGCGCTGCGCGACGCCCTGGCGCGGGGCGCCAATGACGAGGAGATCGCCAAACGCACGCAGGATTTGCGCGCCGCGCTCGATAAATTCCTCGAGCAGCTCGGCGCACGCGCACAGCCGCCGCAGCAGCAGAGCGAAAGCGCGAGCGACCCGGACAGCGTCACGCCCAGTGATCTGCAGGCCATGCTCGACGACATCGAAAAGGCGATGAAGTCCGGGGATATGGCCGAGGCGCAACGGCTCCTCGACGAATTGCAGGACATCATGGAAAACGCCCAGACGGGCGACGCCAGCGGCGCCCAGAACGCCGCCCGCGAGAAGAAACGTCGCGAAATGCAGCAGGCGCTCTCCGAGATCGACCAGCTCACGCGCGAGGAGCAGCGGCTTCGCGACGACACCTTCCAGGGGATGAAGAACCCTTCCGACGACGACGCCCGCAAGCCGCAACAGCGCGGGGGCAAGAAGGGCCAACCGCAGGCGGGCGACGACGCCGCCCCGGAGCGCCAGCGCCAGCAGGGCCTGCGCGACAAACTCGAGCGTCAGCAGGACGCAATGAAGGGCGAGGCGGGCGAAGCTGGCGAGGCTCTCGACGACGCCCGCAAGTCGATGAAGGAAGCCGAAGAGGCGTTGAAGCCCGGCGGCGAGGGACGCGGCAAGGCCGTCGACGCTCAGGGCCGCGCAGTGGAGTCTTTGCGCAAGGGCGCCGACAAGCTCGCCGAGCAAATGCGCGGCGACGGCCAAGAGGGCGAGGAAGGCGAAGAGGGCCAGAGCGGCAAGGGCCATGGCAAGGCGCGCGGGCGCTTTGGCCAGGGGCGCGATCCGCTGGGGCGCTCCTCGGGCGGCCAGCGCGCGTCGCATGAGAAATATGATCCGCTCGGCCTGCCGCCGGCGCAACGCGCTCATCGCGTGCAGGAGGAGCTGCGCCGCCGCCTCGGCCAACCCGAGCGCCCGACCGAGGAGCTGGACTATCTGCAACGGCTGCTGCGGCGATGAAACTGCCGATCGACATAGCTGGGCATGAGCCCATCCCTCCTTTACGGGGAGAGTGGCCCCGCGATAGGGCGTCTTTTAAGACGCCCGTCTTAAAAGACGGGCTATGGCGGGGTCGGGTGGGGTAAAGCCCCCATCACTACCGTTGCGGCGTGAACCCACCCGGCGGCCTTTGGCTGCCGACCTCCCCGTAAAGGGGAGGTATGGAGCTAATGACGCGGCGCGCCCGGTTGCCTCTAGAACGCTTGCCCTCGCGTGAACGCTTCTCTACTTGCTGCGGATTAACCTGCCCGGGAGTTGATCGCCTTGTCCAATACTCTGGTCTTCGTCGCCGCTGCGGCGGTTTTCGCGGTGCTCCTCGCCGGCTTCATCAATATGTTTCGCGGCGGCGCGGGCGCGCCCCAGCGCTCGCAGACGCTGATGCGCTGGCGCGTCGGCCTGCAATTCCTCGCGCTCGCCATTGCGCTGGCGGCGCTCTATTTCCGGGGACACTGATAAAGTGGTCAAGCTCGACAGGATTTACACGCGGGGCGGCGACAAGGGCGCCACTTCGCTCGCCACCGGCGCCCGCTGTCGCAAGGACGACATCCGCGTCGAGGCCTATGGCGCGATCGACGAGACCAACGCCGCCATCGGCGTGGCGCGTCTTGCGGTTGCCGACGCCGCGCTCGACGCCATGCTGGAGCGCATTCAGAACGATCTCTTCGATCTCGGCGCCGAGCTTGCCACCCCGCACGATCCCGCAAAGCCGATCGATCCGTCGATGCGGCTCGTCATCCTTCCCTCGCAGGTGGAGCGACTGGAGAAAGAGATCGACGCGCTCAACGCCGATCTCGCGCCGCTGCGCTCCTTCGTGCTGCCAGCCGGGACGCCCGTCGCCGCGCATCTGCACCTCGCGCGCACCATTTGCCGCCGCGCCGAGCGCGTGATGGTGACGCTGATGCAGACGGAAGGCGAGGAGCTTTCGGCCACTGCGCTTGCTTATGTGAATCGTCTCTCCGACTTCCTGTTCGTCGCCTCGCGTTCCGCCAATCGCGAAAAGGGCGACGTGTTGTGGAAGCCGGGCGCGACGCGGTAGCCATGGCCGTCCGTCGTCTCGATCCCATCCTCGTCGATCGCATCGCCGCCGGCGAAGTTGTCGAGCGGCCGGCCTCCGCCGTGAAGGAATTGGTCGAGAACGCGCTCGACGCTGGCGCGACGCGTATCGACGTCGCAATCGAAGACGGCGGCCGCAAGCTCATTCGCGTCATCGACGACGGCAGCGGCATGGATGAACATGATCTCGCGCTCGCCATCGAGCGCCACGCCACCTCGAAAATTCCGGACGGCGACCTCACCCATATCGCGACTCTCGGCTTTCGCGGCGAGGCGTTGCCCTCCATCGCGGCCGTCGCCGACCTCACGATAGATACGCGCGCCAAAGAGGCGTCGCATGGTTTCACCATTCGCGTGGAGGCGGGCGAGAAGCGCGGGCTTATCGCCTCGAGCTGGCCGCGCGGCACGCGGATCGAAGCCCGCGCGCTCTTCGCCGCGACGCCGGCGCGGCTGAAATTCCTGAAAACCGACCGCACGGAGACGGCGGCCGTCGTCGATGTGGTCAAGCGCCTCGCCATGGCGCATCCCGAGGTGCGCTTCGCGCTCTCCGCCGACAGCGGCGCGCTCTTCGATTATCCTGCGTGCGGAGAGGATATCGCCCGCCGCATCGCGCAGGTGCTGGGCGAAGAGTTTCGCGCCAACGCCTTCGAGATCGAAGCCGCGCGCGAAGCCGTGCGGCTGACGGGGCTCGCGAGTCTCCCCACCTACAATCGCGGCAATGCGCAGGCGCAATATGTCTATATCAATGGGCGGCCCGTGCGCGACAAGCTCTTCGCCGGGGCCATTCGCGCCGCCTATCTCGACTTTCTCGCGCATGACCGCCATCCGGTCGCGGCGCTTTTCATCGACTGCGATCCGCGCATCGTCGATGTGAACGTGCATCCCGCCAAGGCGGAAGTGCGTTTCGCCGATCCCGGCCTGGTGCGCGGCCTCGTGGTGGGCGCGCTGAAACAGGCGCTTGCCGAGAAAAGCCATCGCAGCGCCAACACCAACGCCCGCACGGCGATCGACATGCTCGCGCGCTACAACGGCCCGAGCGAGCCGCCGCCCTATCGCGCGCCGCCGCCCGCGAATTGGCGCGTGGCCGACTCTCCCTATGCGCCGAGCGGTTTCGCCGAAGCGCCGCAAGCGACCTTCGAAACCGGCGCGCCAATGGCCCGCGTGCATGAGGCGCCGACAGAGACGCTCGACGACGCGCCGCTCGGCGCCGCGCGCGCGCAGCTGCATGAAACATATATCATTGCGCAAACGCGCGACGGGCTCGTCATCGTCGACCAGCATGCGGCACATGAGCGGCTCGTCTATGAGAAGCTCAAAAACCAGCGTGCGGAGACGGGCGTCGCGCGGCAGATGCTGCTTATTCCCGTCGTCGTCGATCTCGACGAGGCGCGCATGAATGCGCTCGCCGGCGCCTTCGAGGAACTCGCCGCTCTGGGCCTTGTGCTCGAACCTTTCGGACCCGGCGCCGTAATGGTGCGCGAGGCGCCCGCCATTCTCGGCGAGGTGAATCACAAGCGGCTTGTCGAAGACATCGCCGATCTTCTGGCCGAAGACGGCGACGCGCGCGGCCTTTCCCGGCGTCTCGACCATGTGCTCGCAACCTGCGCCTGCCATCATTCAGTGCGCGCGGGCCGGCGCCTGAGCGCCGCCGAGATGAACGCGCTGCTACGCGAGATGGAGACGACGCCGGGCGCGGCGCAATGTAATCACGGAAGGCCCACCTATGTGGAGCTGAAGCTCTCCGACATAGAGAAGCTTTTTGGACGGAGGTAAGCATCAATCGCCGTCATTGCGAGCGCAGCGAAGCAATCCAGGGCCGCAGTAGCTGCTCTGGATTGCGTCGCTCTACGCTCCTCACAGTGACGGAGACTCTGCGCACCACCTCAGCACGGGCTTGCGCGCCGCCAATGTCTCGTCTACGCGCCGGCGCGGCGCGAAGCGCGGGGCCTGGGTGAAGCGCTTGGCGTCGCCTTCTTTCGCACGCTTCGCCAAATCGCGCAGCGTCGCGATGAAGAGATCGAGAGAGGCCTTCGACTCCGATTCCGTCGGCTCGATCAGCATGGCCCCATGCGCGACGAGCGGGAAATAAATCGTCATCGGATGGTAGCCTTCATCGATCATCGCCTTGGCGAAATCGAGCGTCGAGACGCCGGTTCCTTTCAGCCAGGCGTCGTCGAACAGGACTTCATGCATGCAAAGGCGGTCGCCGAAAGGCTGGGTCATCACGTCGCGCAATGATGCTCGCACATAATTCGCCGACAGCACCGCGTCTTTGGAGGCCTGCGCCACGCCATCGCCGCCATGCGCCAGGAGATAGGCGAGCGCGCGCACGAACATGCCCATCTGACCATGAAAAGCCGTCATGCGGCCGAAGCTCTGTGTCCCTTCCGCATGTTCAACGAGCGCAAGCGTTTCGCCGTTACGGCGAAGGAACGGCACGGGCGCGAAGGGCGCCAGCCTTTCCGACAGCACGACCGGACCAGCGCCAGGACCGCCGCCGCCATGCGGCGTTGAGAAGGTCTTGTGCAGATTGATATGCATGGCGTCGACGCCGAAATCGCCCGGCCGCGCCACGCCTGCGATGGCGTTGAAGTTTGCGCCGTCGCAGTAGAAATAAGCGCCCGCCTCGTGGACGGCTTCCGCGATCTCCACGATCTCGCGCTCGAAGAGACCGCAAGTGTTGGGGTTCGTCAGCATGAGCGCCGCAACGTCGGGGCCGAGCGCTTCTTGCACGGCCGCTGCGCGAACCGTTCCATCATCGGCCCCCGGCACGACGCGCACGGAAAAGCCGAGCAGCGCCGCCGTCGCCGGATTGGTGCCATGCGCCGATTGCGGGATGAGAACCACATTGCGCGTGGCGCCTTCGCCGCGCGCCGCAACCGCGGATTTGATCGCCATCATGCCGCACAGTTCGCCATGCGCCCCCGCCTTCGGAGAGAGCGCGATGGCCTGCATATTGGTGAGCGTCAACAGCCAATGCGCGAGCGTCTCCATTAGCTCCAGCGCCCCCTGCACGGAGGACATGGGCTGCAGCGGATGAAGATCGGCGAAGCCCTCTAGCCGCGCGAGCTTCTCGTTGGCGCGCGGATTATGCTTCATGGTGCAGGAGCCGAGCGGATAAAGGCCGGCGTCAATCGAATAGTTCTTGCGCGACAGGCGCACATAATGGCGCATCGCCTCCGGCTCGCTGAGGCCGGGCAGGCCGATCCGATCCTTTCGCTCCAACCCGCCGAGGCGCGCGGCAAATTGAGGCGGCTCCTCGACGTCGACGCCGGTCGCGTCCGTGCGGCCGATTTCGAAGAGCAGAGGTTCTTCGTGGTCGAGCGCGCGATTGCCGGTGAAGGTTTCGGGCGTTTCGTCGTCGATATGAGCGGGGCGGTCGAGCATCTCAAAGAGACCCTTCCAGAGCGGTGACAAAAGCCGCGCGATCTTCCTGCGTACTGGTTTCGGAGCTGGCGACCAGCAGCAGATCGTCGAGGCCAGCTTTCGGCAGCAGCCGCGAGACGGGCACGCCTGCGAGCACGCCCTTTGCCGCCATCCTCTCGACGAGGGTCGCTGCATCGCCCTTCACGCGCAACGTGAATTCGTTGAAGAAGCTATTGTTGAGCACATCGACGTTGGGGACGCGCTCCAACATTTCTGCAAGCGCGACGGCGTTGGCGTGATTGAGCTTCGCGAGACGCGTAAGGCCTGCTTCGCCGAGCAGCGTCAGATGAATGGTGAAGGCGAGCGCGCAGAGCCCCGAATTGGTGCAGATGTTCGACGTCGCCTTGTCGCGGCGAATATGCTGCTCGCGCGTCGAGAGCGTGAGCACGAAAGAGCGCCGCCCATCGGCGTCGACGCTTTCGCCCGCGAGACGCCCCGGCATTTGCCGCACATAATCGTGCCGCGTGGCGAAGAGCCCGACATAGGGGCCGCCGAAATTGAGCGCATTGCCGATCGATTGGCCTTCGCCCACGACGATGTCGGCGCCCATGGCGCCGGGCGGCGTCAAAAGGCCGAGCGACACGGCTTCGGTAAAGACCGCGACGAGCAGGGCGCCGTGGCGATGGCAGGCTTCCGCGATCGTCGTGAGGTCGCGTAGATTGCCGAAGAAATCGGGCGTCTGCACGACGACGCAGGAAACAGTTTCGTCGATCTTCGCGACGATGTCTTCATCGCCCAATACGTCGGGCGTCATCACGATCGTTTCGTCTTCGGCAAGGCGCGAGATGGTTTGCACGACCTCGGCGTAATGCGGATGGAGCCCGCCCGAGACCAGCGCCTTGCGGCGCTTCGTCAGCCGATGCGCCATCAGCACGGCTTCCGCCGTCGCCGTCGAGCCGTCATACATGGAGGCGTTCGCCACATCCATGCCCGTGAGAAGAGCGACCTGTGTCTGGAACTCGAAGAGCGTTTGCAGCGTGCCCTGCGAAATCTCCGGCTGATAGGGCGTGTAGCTCGTGAGAAACTCAGAGCGCTGGATCAGATGATCGACGCTCGCCGGCACATGATGCCGATAAGCGCCGGCGCCGATAAAGAAAGGAACGCGCCCCGCGGCCGTATTGCGCGCGGACAGCCGTGAAAAGATGCGCTCGACCTCGAACTCCGATTTGTGGCGCGGCAGATCGAGGGGCTCTTTCAGCAGCGTCGAGGCGGGGGCGTCCGCGTAAAGGTCTTCTATTCTATCTACGCCGATCGTCGCCAGCATGGTCTTCCGGTCGGCGTCGGACAGCGGGAGATAGCGCATCTCATGTTCCTTCCGGCGCTACAAGGTCTTCACGAAGCCGGCGTAAGCGGCTTCGTCCATCAGCGTTTCAACCTCGCCCGCGTTCTCCACGCGTATCTTCACGAGCCAACCGCCAGCGAGGGGATCGTCGTTGACGAGCGCGGGCTTTTCGCCCAGCTCGGCGTTGACTTCGACGACCTCGCCGGAAACCGGCGCATAGACTTCGCTCGCAGCCTTCACGCTTTCGACGACCGCAAGCTCCGAACCCTTGGTGACTTTCTTTCCGATCTTGGGCAGATCGACGAAAACGATGTCGCCGAGCTGCACTTGCGCATAGTCGGAAATGCCGACGGTCGCGACGTCGCCGTCGAGCCGAAGATATTCATGGTCCTTTGTGAAACGCAGCATGCTCATTCCCCTCAGGCTTTGAAGTAGCGATGCGCCACGAAAGGCAAACGCGCCACGTCGAGGCTGATTCGGTTGCCACGCAATTCGGTGGCGAGCGAAACGCCGGGCGTCGCATATTCGCGCGCGACATAGCCCATAGCGATCGGCCGCTGCAGCGTTGGCGAAAATCCGCCGGATGTGACATGGCCGGCGACTTCGCCGCTTTGCGAAACGAGAATGGCCCCCTCGCGCACAGGCGCTTTGGTCTGCGGCAGGAGTCCAACGCGCAGGCGCGGCGGTCCATTGCGCAAAGCTGCGTCGATGCGCTCGAAGCCGGGGAAGCCGCCTTCGACGCGCCGCCTTTTGCCGATCGACCAGGCGAGGCCAGCTTCCACGGGGTCGGTCGTCTCGTCGAGATCATGCCCGTAGAGCGGCAATCCGGCCTCTAACCGCAGCGCGTCGCGCGCGCCGAGACCCGCCGGCGCCACGTCCTCATTTTCCAGGAGCGCCTTCACGAAGAGCTCGGCGCGGTCGGCGCGCATGGAAATCTCGAAACCGTCTTCGCCCGTATAGCCCGAGCGCGAGACGAAGAAGCTCGACACGCTCTCTTCGAAAGCGCGCCAGCTCATGAAGGGGAGGTCCTCGGCGCCGGGGAGGAGGGCGCCGAGGACGGCAGCCGCGCGCGGCCCTTGCAGGGCGATCAGCGCGCGGTTCAACGGGATGAAGTCGAATTGCGGCAGGCGCTCGCGAATGAGCGCGAAATCATCCAACTTTCGTGACGCGTTGACGACAATGAGCAGCCGCTCTTCGACGCCCGGCAGGCGCGTCACCATCAAATCATCGAAAACACCGCCTTTTTCGTTCAAAAGCTGGGTGTAGCGCATGCGCCCCGGCGCGAGCCCCACGAGGTCTCCCGGCGTAAGGCTTTCCAGGGCGCGCGCGGCGCCGGCGCCGGCAAGGATCGCCTGGCCCATATGCGACACGTCGAACACTCCCGCCTTCTGGCGCGTGTGTAGCGTCTCGGAGACGATGCCCGAGGCATATTGCAAGGGCATGTCATAGCCAGCGAAGGGCGCCATGCGCGCCCCCAAGCTGCGATGCAAGGCGTCGAGCGGCAAATGCGCCAGCGGGGCGCCATCGTGGTTGGGCTGGGCGGTCACGAGAGACTCTCCGGCTTTGGGCGTTTGCGCTGCGGGCGGAATCAGGCTCGCGACGCGCCCCCTCTGTCCGGTGACCTGAGAGATTTCCCCGCTTGCGTTAAGCTCAGCGAGTTACGCCCTTCGGTGGACGAAGCGCCTTTCGAGCGCCGCGTCGCTTTCCAGAGTCTGTCCTCTACGCGGTCCTTTTGCCTGAACGTTTCCGGGGCGGTTTCGCCTTCGGCGCCGGCGCGAGCCGGTCTCTCCCGCGAAAGAGGTTACGGGCAGAAAGATGTGCTCGATTCCGCAATGCGTCAAGGCGGCGGCGCGCGACATTTTTGATCGTATTTGCGAGTCGGGGGGCAGCGCGGCTATTCTTTGGCCGCCTTTTCCGCGCATGGCCCGCGGCGTCATGCTTTCTTCTTGGCTTCAACCGGGCGCTGTGGCGAATGTGGCGTGAGCAGTTGGACTATTTCTGGGACGGTCGGCGACGGCTTGTCATTGGTTGCTTCGAGGGCGCCGAGCGCGCGCCTCCGCTCGGCCCCCGTCCCGCGCTGACCCTCGTTTCGGCGCGCGACCCTGGCTTCGAGATGGAGCCGACGCTCGTCGATGTGATCGACGCGGCGCGTTGGCGCGCTGGGGTCGTGATCGTCGACATTCCGCTCGAACATCGTTTCGTTCGTCTGCTTGCGTCCGACGGTGGGGAGCTGACGCTTCTTCTAGGTTCGGAGCGCGATCAGCCGCCGGAGGCCGATTATCGCCTGCTGATGACGCTGTTGCCCGAGGGCGGCGGCGCAGAAGCGGCTACATTCCGGCTCGTCCCGCTTTCCGCGCGCGGAGATATGGAGCGGCTGGCGCGCGAGCAGACGGCCTCGGCCGGCCCGCGCCTCATCTGGGCCTTCGGCCAGCGCCGGGCTTTCGAGCAGAGCGCCAACGGCGCCCTCGTGGCGAGACTCGCGCCGGCGCGCCGTATTTTCCCTGCCTATCAGAGCCGGCTGCTGCTGGAGGCGCGCGGGCTCGATATGGAGGCTTCCGCCGACACTCGCGAGGCGCCTTTCGCCATCATGCAGCATTGGCTGCGCGAGAATGGCGCGCCGCGCGCCATGCTGCGGCTGCGCATTCCCGATTCTCTCGAGGAGAGTGCGACAATGCTCGGCGGCGCCAGCGTCGCTCTCGTCCTCAACCAACGCCGTCGCCTGCGTGGCTGGATGCATGAGCAAAAGCAGGCCGGCGAGCCGGTCATTGACCCGCTGACCTTCGACGATATTCGCGAGGCGACGGGCGACGCGTGCGAATGGCCGGATGCGGCGGAGGGGAATGAGGCGATCGTCGTCGCCAACCTCCTCAATCTTTTGCTCGATCCCGATTCGCCAGAAGCCGATGGCGTTGCAGTGCGCCGCAGCGTCGAGAAAAATGGCGCGGGATCAGGCGAAACGATCGAAATCGATTTCTATGGGGCGGCGCTTGGTGACGATTTGGGGCTCGTGGCGCCGGCCGCGCGGCAGGGCGATCTCGCCATTGCGCCGGTCGATCCCGGCGGCCCGCTCGTCGTGCGGCTCTTTCGTTTCGAGGCCGATGGGCTCGTTCCCCGGCGTCTCGGCGAGGACGATCCGCTCGTCGAAGAGCTGACGCGGCGCGCGGCCCAGTTTGCCGCCCGCACGAATACGAGCGCCGCCGCCCGCGCCTTTGCCGAGCGCGCGGCCGGGTTGAAAAGCCGGCGCGAGAAGCTCGTCGCCGGGTTCAACGAGGGGCTGGCGCGCGCGGGCTTTTCAGGGCGATTCTCGGCGGCCGGGCTGTGGGACGTGTTCGAGCCTGTGCAAATGGCGAGCTTCGTGACGCTCGCGACGCAATCGCCGCCGCCGGCGCGCGCTGCGCTGCAAGAGATGGGCGCTTATGGCGCCTATGGCGTCGATCCGGCGGTTGCGGCGGCGCTCATGCGCGGAGGCCCGCTGGCGCAAGGCGCGCGCGTCATGGCGGATTCGCGCGGCGGGGCGTCGCTCGCCGCGCGCTATGCGGCTGCCTGCGGCGCAGAGGGAATGACGCCCCCTGGCCTCGACGTCGGATCGCAAGTCGCTGCGCTCGTCGCTCTGTTGCAGGAAGAGGATATGTCCGCCTTGCGCGCCGCGCGCATCGGCTTGTCGCCGGACGCCGCCGTGCGGCGCGCTGCGTCTCTTGCCGCTCGGCGCCTCGCGGATATGACGGCGGTCGAAGGCGCCGTCGCCCATTTCGAGAAAAGCCGAGACATGGAGAGCGCCTCGGCGCTTGCGGAATATCTCGTCGCCCGCCGCGCCGGCCGTTGGATTTCCGCGACCTCGGCGCCCGCGCTTGCGTCGCTCGTGGCGCGCGCCGATGTGGCGCGCGAGGCGGAGCAGACGCGCGTCGCCGTCGGCATGAGCGCCGCGGCCGCCGCGCCGCCGCCGTCAACGCTCGCCGCGACGCCGCCTCCGCCCGACAAGCCCAAGGGCTTCTTGCGGCGGTTGTTCGGCGGGTAAGCGCTCGCGGCCGACCCGGCCGTTTGATGATTGTTGAAGCTCAGTTCGCTTGCTTCTGGCGCGAATGTTTGCAGGAGCACGCCGCTCCCTCGGCACAGACCGCGGCCGTCATTGCGAGGAGCGTAAGCGACGAAGCAAACCAGGGCGGCGACCGCGGCTCTGGATTGCTTCGCTTCGCTCGCAATGACGGCGACATGCTTTCTCGCCGTGGCGGAATGCAGGCCCGTTATAATTTGTCCTTGAGTTTTTTTGCTTCCGATTCGACGGAGCGCCAAGCGTTGCGCAGCTTTGTCACGAATGATTCGCTCGGCGTTTTCTTGCAGTTGTCGATGACGATCGGAACGACTTTTTCCGTCCCCTCGATGTCGACAATGGAGTCGGGCTTGCCGTTCTTGGCCTTGGCCGTCGCCCAATAGACGACCTTGGGCTGGAATTCGTCCTGGACAGAGAGAAACTCCTCGCAGGCCCATTTAGAGACCGGCTTTTTCGTGTCGGCGACCGCCGCCTGGGCGGCGAGGACGCAGGAAGCGAGAACGAAATAACGTAACTTCATGAAACGCTCCGGGATCAAGTTAAAAGAAAAATGCGCCGGGAGTTGCCGAGGTTGGTCTCCTTGCATATCGGAGCATAAGCTGAGGCTGGCGACAATCCGGCAGGCAGTCGGTTGGAGCGCTGCGCGAGTGCAGGATCGGGACTGAGTTAACGTCTCGTTGACGCGCAAAGAACACGTTCTGTTCAATTATTCGGTCGAACCGCTGGTTTCGTAAGGCGCAATCCCGATACGACACGCCGGACGAGATTCATTGTTTACGTCCTCCTAACCGCGACATCGAAGACGCGGGAGCTGAAGTTGAACAATGTCTCGGCCGTGATAACTTTCATCGCCAAGCTGGGCCGTTCATCCCACCCCAGCTTTCCCTCAATGAGGCCCCCAATGATTTTATCGAAAAAACTGTCGCTCGCCGGCCTGGCTTTTTGCGGCCTGGCACTTGCCCCGGTCGCCGCGCTCGCGCAGACGGCGACCGTCGGCACGCTGCAATGTCATCTGTCGGGCGGGGTCGGAATGATCCTGGTCGAAAACCAGGCGGTCGACTGCGTCTATAAAGGCCAGTCTGCGCCGCCGCAGCATTATGTCGGCCGGCTCACCAATGTGGGCGCGAATATTGGGATCAGCGGCCCTGGTCAAATGGTGTGGGAAGTGGTGACGGCGACCAATAAGGTCGGTCCGGGCGAGCTGGCCGGCGATTACGCGGGCGCGCAAGGATCAGTGGCGGTCGGGGCCGGGGTCGGCGGCGCCGTCCTGGTCGGCGGCTCCAGCAATTCCATTTCCTTGCAGCCGATTTCGGTTTCCGCCGATACGGGGCTGAATGTCTCGGCCGGCGTCGGCAATCTCAATCTGCAATATATGCCGGTGACGCCGCCGCCGCCGTTCCATCTGCTGAAGCTGAAAAAGGCTCACTAAATCAGCATCTGAAAGCAGCAGGGCAGCTCGCATGGAAACATGCGAGCTGTATCTTTTTCAGGGCATCACGCGCTTTCTGCTCTCAGCGGTCGCGCGGCGGCAGGACCGGCAGAACGATTTCGGGCTGTTTCCCGGTCAGCGTCTTCAGAAAAGCCACGACTTTCGTCGCCTCGTCGTCAGACAGCTTCGCGCCGAGCTGCGTCTCCGCCATCACCGTCACCGCCTTCTTCAAATCGAAGGTCGAGCCCGTATGGAAATAGGGCGGGGTCATTTCGACGTTGCGCAGCGACGGGACCTTGAAGACATAACGGTCCGCGTTGTTTTTGGTCACGGCGTAGCGGCCGGCGTCCTCGGAGGGCAAATATTCGGGGCCCGGATTGGCGACAACGCCGAATTTGGCGTAGCTCGCGCCGCCGATATTCACGCCATTGTGGCAAGCCGCGCAGCCCTTGTCGATGAAGAGCTTGAGGCCGGCCTTCTGCGTGTCGTCGAGCGCCGCGTCGTCTCCGGTCAGCCAGCGATCGAAGGCCGAATCGGGGGTGATCAGCGTCGCCTCGAAGACGGCGATCGCTTTGCCGATATTATCATAGACGAGCGGGTCCGCCTCGCCGGGGAAGGCGGTCTTGAAGGCCTCCACATAGGAAGGCACGGCCTTGAGCTGATCGATTTCGAGCTGCTTGGTGGCGGCGAGTTCGACCGGATTGATCGCCATCGGCCCGCCGCGCGTCTTCAGCACAGCCTTGGGATTGGCCATGACTGAATTGACGACCTGATCTTGAAGATCGGCCGTGCGGCCGTCCCAATACTGCGATTTGTTGAAGACGGCGTTGAGCACCGTCAGCACGTCGCGCCCGGCAAGCTGGCTGCTCGCGATCGCGTCGACGCCGCTCATAGTGAGGTTATGGCAGGTGGCGCAGGACATGTCGCGGCGCCCGGACAGGCGCGGCTCGAAATAGAGCATCTTGCCGAGCGCGAGCTTCTCGGGCGTCGCCGGATTGCCTGGGAGCGCCGGCGCGGCTTTGGGGATTGGCTCGAACAGGCCCTTTGCCTGATCGCGCAACGCGTCCTCGGCATGGACGGCGCCGGCGCCGAGCGACAGAAAAGCAAAGATCGAGGCGATGAGGGAATGACGCATGTTCGAGCCCATCTCCTTGGAAGAGGAAATCGCTCTATAGCACAGCTCTTTGCGCGCGCCTTATTGGCTCGCCCATAAAATCCGCGCCATCCAGCTCACCTCCTCGCGCGGCACGATGCGGTCGGGATAGGCCGGATTGATCGAACGCAATTCGATCGAGCGCGTCGTCTGGCGTTTGAGCTCCTTGGCCATGATCTCCCCGGCGGTCGTCTTCACCACCACGCGATCGCCGCGGCGAATAGGCGCAGCGGGAGAGACGAGGACGATGTCGCCCTCGCGATAGAGCGGGGCCATCGAGTCGCCGGAAATCTCGAGCGCATAGGAGTGCTCGTCGGCGTCGGCGAGAATGTCGATCTCGTCCCAGCCCGCGCCGACCGCGAACCCTGAGTCATCGAAAAAGCCGCCCTCGCCGGCTTGCGCCATGCCGATCAGCGGGTGGGTCTGGCGCCGCGTCTCGCCGCTCGCGGAGACCAGCGCCATGAAGTCGTCGAGGCTTGCGCCCGTCGCCTGCAGAACCTTGGCGATCGATTCGGTCGAGGGCCAACGCTGGCGCCCGCTCGGCGTCTCGCGCTTGGAGCGGTTGAAGGTCGTCGGATCGAGCCCCGCCTTGCGCGCGAGGCCGGAGGGCGTGAGCCCATAGCGCTTGCCGAGCGCGTCTAGGGCCGCCCAGATCTGGGCGTGGGAGAGAATGTCCGTCATGGCGCGACCGAGTTGGGAGGGGATTGTTCCTGCAATAGGAATATATCCTTGTCTATCCGCGCGGCAAATAGGAAAATTGTCAGGAAGAACGGGGCTTTGAAAGTCTACGCATCCTCGCCTGCTTCCTTCACCGGTCGGCCGGCGATACGGCGACGCGCCTGCTCGCGCTTGATCTTGTTGCGCCTCTCCGTCTGGCGCGCGCGGGCCTCTTCCCCCGTGGGCTGGAGGATTTTGCGGTAATCGTCACGCTTCTCATGGATCGAGGCAATAACATAGCCCATGGGGACGCCGACATCGACGAGCACCGTCTCGGCGAGCTGCAAGCTCGCCTCGATCGTCTCGGGGATGGCGTCGCTGGCGCCGAGCGCATAGAGGGTCGTGGCGTGGCGCGCGTCGCGGGCGCGGGCCACGATGATCAAATCGGTCCTGATCTCGCCAGCGATGCGGACGATCTCCTCGACCGCCGTCGGGTTCTCGATGGTCACGACGAGGGCGCGCGCCTGCTCAAGGCCGCAGCGGATCAGGAAGTCCTTGCGCGCGGCGTTGCCCCAATAAATCTCGACGCCCTTCTGGCGCGCTTCGGTGACGATGGAGACGAGATTCTCCACGGCGACAAAAGGCACATCGTGGCGCGACAGCATGTCGCCGACCAGGCTGCCGACGCGCCCATAGCCCACGATCAGAACGCGGCCTTCGGCGACGGGGTTCTCCGGCTCGAGATGCGCGAATTTCGTTTTATTGCTTGCGCGCTCGGCGGATTGCGAGAGCCGCGCGCCGAGGCGCCCCAGGAAGGGGATGAAGAAGATGCTCAGCGTCACCACGACCATGGTCTCGGCGCCGTTGTGGCCCGGCAGGACGCCGGCGAGCATGGCGGCGGTGAGAAGCGCGAAGGCAAATTCGCCGCCAGGCGCGAGCAACAAGGCCGCTTCGGTCGAGGTCCGCCAGTCGATCCGGAACAACAGCGCGAGCGAGAAGATGATCGCCGCCTTCACCGCGATGAGCCCCAGCGTATGGATGATCGTCGGCGCGGGATCGGCGACGACCGCGCCAATGTCGAGCTCCGCGCCCACGGAGACGAAGAAGAGGCCGAGCAGCAAGCCTTTGAAAGGCTCGATCGTCACCTCGATCTCGCGACGGAACTCCGTCTCCGCGAGCAGCAGGCCGGCGATGAAGGCGCCGAGGCCCATGGAGAGGCCGGCCGCCGCCGTCACCAGCGCTTCGCCAACGATCACCAGCAGGCAGGCGGCGACGAAAAGCTCCGCCAATTGCGCCGCGGCGACGAGACGGAACAGCGGCCGCAGCAGCAGCCGGCCGAAAACGATGAGGCCGGCGAGCGCGACGAAGGCAGGCAGGAGGGTGTAGACGGCCTGAAGCGCGTTGAAGCCATTTTTGGCCTCGGCCAGGACGGTGACGAAGAACAACGCCGGCGCCACCATCAAATCCTGCAGCAGCAGCACCGAGAAAGCGACGCGCCCCGGCGATTTGTTCACGCGCCGACCTTCGGAGAGCACCGGCATCACCACCGCCGTCGACGACATGGCGAGGGCGACGCCCATCAGGATCGAGGGCGCGGCGTCGACGCCGAACCAATAGCGCCCGACCAGCGCCAGAACCGTCGCGCAAACTGCGACCTGCGCGAGCCCCAGGCCGAAAACGAGGCGACGCATGCGCGCGAGGCGCTCCCAGGAGAGTTCCAGACCGATCATGAAGAGCAGGAAAACGAGCCCGAATTCCGCGAGCCGGCCCACGCCCTCGACATCGGCGATGGTGAAGTAGGTTAGCCAGGCGTAGCGCTCGGCGAGGCTGCCGAGCCCGTGCGGCCCGAGCGCCGCGCCGGCGAGGAGAAAACCCAGCACCGGGCTGACCCGCAGGCGATGGAACAAAGGCACGACCACGCCCGCCGTTGCCAGAAAGACGAGCGCCTCGCGATAGGATTCGAGATGTAATGGATTCTCGCCCACGAGGCCTCCCCATGCCCGCTGATTCGATGAAGCGAATGTAAAGGCGACGGCGCATTTGGCGAGACGGACGAAGCCAAAACCTTGCTGGCGGGATGCACAAAAAAACGCCGCCCCAAAAGGGCGGCGTTCAACTGCGCTCGATCAGTTCGATTATTGGGCGCTGGCGGCCTTTGTTTCCTTGGCGTGCGGCTCGAGCGACGCCTGCGGCTTGACGGCCGGCGCAGCGCTGACGCGGGTCCAGGTCTCGCCGCTGCAAAGGATGCCCCAAAGGCAGCCCTTCAGCCGCAGCTCATTTGCGGATTTGATGGTGATGGAGCCATCATAGGTCTTACCGTCCTGCGCATTGTAGAGCTTGCCTTTCCACTCATTTGGCCCGCTCTTCGAGGCACCGCGCAAAATCACTGTCCCGATCGATTTTTGATCCTCGGGGTTTGCGACGGCGATGAGCTTGGCGCAGAGCTGCGTCCCGCAGTCGTAGAAGCTGAATTGCTCGCCGCCCTCCGGGCGCAGCCAGACGCCGTGCGGATCGTTGGGATCATTGGGGGCGACCGCTCCCGCCGGAGCGGCGAGAAGCGCCAAGGCGGTGGCTGCGGGCATAAGACGCGCGAAGAGATCGAAGACTGGGATACGCTTCATGTCGATCGCTCCTTACTCGTGGCGATGAGTGAAAGGTCCCCCTTCAAATGGGCGAATCTTCGACCGCAATGAGACGTGGGCTGGACAAGCTTGCCGCCGTAGCTTCGGCTTGAATGGCGCCTCTCGCTATGGCTGCAGAAGGCGACGATAGACGTCGAGAGTCGCGCGCTGCATCTGCTCGACCGAAAAACGTCTCTGCACATTGGCGCGGGCGCGCAGCATCAGCTCGTCGCGCGACGAAGCCGTTAACGCCAGCGCTTCGCTTACCGCATATGCAAGGGCGGCGGGATCGCCCGGCGGCACGCGCCAGCCTGTCGCCTGATGGCGCGGCGTTTGCGGCGGCGCTTGCACGATTTCTGGGGAGGCGCCGATGTCAGAGACGATGACAGGCGCGCCCATCGCCTGGGCTTCAATCGCAACGCGGCCAAAGGCTTCGGGCTCGGTCGAGGGCGCGACGACAACAGCGGCCGCGAGATAAGCGGCCGGCATGTCGTCGCAATGGCCGGCATTGCGCACGAGATCTGCAACCCCTGCCCGCATGATCTGCGTCTCTATCGCTTGGCGGAAACTCTCGCTGTGCGGATCGCCGACGAAGAGAATGCGAATGTCGGCAACGCCTTCAGCGGCAAGGCGCTTGGCCGCCTCGATCATCACCGCATGGCCCTTGCGCGCGGCCAGCCGCGCGGGCAGGAGCACGACGCGTTCATGCGCCGCTACTTTCCATTGAGCGCGCAATCTTCTGACGCGCGAAGCCGACACGGCGTCCGGGGAAAAGACACGAAGATCGGCGCCGCGCGGGATGATGACGACGCGTTCGCTGGATTCAGGATGCAATTTGCGAATGCGTTGCGCCGCGAACTCGGAAATGGCGATAACCGTGTCGCCCACCGCCATGATGGCGTTGTAGCGCAGCTTGATTGGGGAAGCGCCGTAATAGGCGCTGTGATAGGTTGTGACGAATTTCACGCCGGTCTGGCGCGTGGCGTAATAGGCGACCCAGGCGGGCGCCCGCGAACGCGCGTGGACGATGTCAACGCCCTCGTCGCGAAGGATGCGCGCGAGCTGCACGGAATTGAGCGCCATGGCGAATGGATTCTTGGTGGCCGCCGGGAAGGGAATCCAAATTCCGCCCTTGGATTGCAGCTCGCTGACCATGCGGCCGCCGCGCGACGCGACGAGACAGCGCCCCCCGGCGAGGGCAAGCGCTTCCGCCATATCGATCGTGGCGCGTTCCGCGCCGCCCGATTGCAGGTCGGGGACAATTTGCAGCACCGTTTTCCCGACCAGCGATTGGTCGGCGGCGGCGGTTGCGGGAGGGGCGAGCGTTTGCGGCATCGAGGGGCGGGCGACCAGTTCCAACTTCGTGAGGCCGCATTCTCTTACGAGATTATTTACCAACTATGAGCAAATGGCGGCAAAACAAGCGCGCGGCCAAACCGTGCTTAGCTGCATCAACGAAAAATAAGAGATGAGCTTGACCCAAACAGACGACGTCGACTTTCTCGATGTAGCGAATCCCGCTGGCGGCGCGCCCTGGCGCATCGCAAGGCGGCGACGACATGCGACGAGCGCCGGGCGCGGCGCGCCAGGAGCTGTCTGGCTCGGCGGCTTCGCGTCCGATATGGCCTCCACCAAGGCCAGCTATCTCGACGCATGGGCGCGCGAGAGGGGGCGCGCCTTCCTGCGTTTCGACTATTCGGGTCATGGCGAATCAGAGGGACGGTTCGAGGAGGGCTGCATCGGCGATTGGCTGGAGCAGACGACGGCCGTCTTCCTGCAATCGACGCAAGGCCCCCAGATCGTGGTCGGTAGCTCCATGGGCGGATGGCTCGCGCTGCTCCTTGCGCGCTGTCTTGCCGCAAGAGGCGAGGAGGGCCGCCTTGCAGGTTTTGTCCTGATTGCGCCCGCCGTGGATTTCACGGAGACGCTCATATGGGTGAATCTCGATGAGGCGGCGCGCCGGGACATCATGGAGAAGGGGGCCTGGGGCCGCCGGTCCGAATATGCGCCCGAGCCCATGCCGATCACGCGTCGGCTGATCGAGGACGGGCGCAAGCATCTCCTGCTCGGCGGGATCATTCACGCCTATGCGCCCGTGCATATTCTGCAGGGCATGGCGGACACGGACGTTCCCTGGCGTCACGCCATGACTCTCGTCGAACATCTCTCGGCGGATCCCGTGACGCTGACTTTTGTCGCCGACGGCGACCATCGCCTGTCACGCCCGCAGGATCTCGCGCAGCTCGCCGCGGCCATCGAGTTGATGAGCGCGCCGAGCGCCGGCAAGGCGGCGCGCGATCTCTTCTCCTGAGGGTGTTAAAGCTTCATTAAGGATAATGAACGCCCCGTTCGCATTCGCATCTTTTTATTAAGTTCGGAAAAGGAGTTTAGCGCCGCCGTAGGCGCCATGAAAGGCGTGGTAAGCGGCGAAGGGGCGAGCGATCGCCTACAGACAAATGAGTTGTCTCGAACATGCGCGCTTCTTTGTTTCTGTTTGTCAGCGTTGCATCCGCGCTCTCGATGGCGGTTGGACCGAATGCATGCGCCGCTGACTGGTATACTGGCGCGCCGAACGACGGCCCGCCCGCGCCGAAGTCGCCGCGCGCTGCGATCGACATCTCCTTCGACGGCACGACGCAGTCGGCGTTTTCCGCTGCGGTCATCGGCACCATTGCGCCTTTCACGCCGCTCGACCGCAGCGGCTTCCGCTTGCGGGCAGGCGGCATCGTCGGCAGCTATATCTATAATTCGGCCTATGTCGGCGGCGTCCACGGCAATCTTATCGGCGGCGCTTTCCTCATGGGCTATGAGTGGGTGTCCAAACAGGCGACGGTGGCCGTCTATGCCGGCGGCGAGATCGTCAATAACTCGATCTCTCCCAACGACCCCAACAACCAGGCAAAGGGAACGAGCGCCGGCTTGAAGCTCGCGACCGATTTCTACGTCACGCCGACGGACGCGACGATGATCGCCGGCGTCTTCTCCTATTCGACGAACTTCAATTCATACTACGGGCGGTTGAAATTCGGCATGGCCCTCGCCGATCGCGTTTATATTGGACCGGAATTTGGCGCGCTGGGCGACAATTTCTTTCAGCAATGGCGTCTTGGCGGGCATGTCACCGGCATCAGGCTCGGCATGCTGCAATTCGGCGCAGCGCTTGGTTTTCTCAACGATCGCGTTCGCGGCGGCGGGCTTTATGGGACAGTCGATAGTCGCGTGACCTTCTGAGCAAGAAGGTCGGTCTGACAGACTCGAGCATATCGTTAACGCAGCCTTAGCTCAGTTTGTCTACAATTTAATCCTGGACGATGTGGGGTAGTTTGATGTCCGCGTTGCGTGCAGTCGCATGGATTGCGACGGGTGTGCTGGCGATGGCGTTGTTGACGCAGCCGGTCAGCGTACAGGCTCAATTGTCATTGAGCATCACGATTATTGCGGCACTTCTGCTTCTGTGGCGCTACGGCCGGAGCCCCTTCGCCCGCCATGCTTATCTCGCGCTCTCGGGCTTCATCGTCATCCGCTACCTTTATTGGCGTTTGACGTGCACGCTGCCGCCCGCTTCTGATCCTTTCGGTCTCTCCTTCGGGCTTATCCTTTTGACGGCGGAGCTTTACTGCGTCGCCATCCTGGCCATCAGCCTGGTCGTCAATATCGATCCGATCAAGCGTGCGCCCCTCTCGCGCCGCGCGGAGGAGGACCTGCCGACGGTCGATGTCTTCATCCCGACCTACAACGAGGACGAATATATTCTCGCCACGACCGCGGCGGCGGCGCTGTCGTTGGATTATCCAAAGGAGAAGCTGACGGTCTGGCTGCTCGACGACGGGGGAACGGACCAGAAGTGCAACGACAAAAACCCTCTGAAAGCCGAAGCCGCGAAGCTGCGCCGCGCCTCGCTGCAGGAATTGTGCAAGCGGCTCGGGGCGCGTTACCTCACGCGCGCAAGAAACGACCATGCCAAAGCGGGCAATATGAACAGCGCGCTCGCCCATGTGAAAGGCGATATCGTCGTTGTCTTCGACGCGGATCACGCGCCTTTCCGTAACTTCCTGCAGGAGACAGTCGCCTATTTCATCGACGACCCCAAGCTCTTCCTCGTGCAGACGCCTCACGTTTTTCTCAATCCGGACCCGATCGAAAAAAACCTCAGAACCTTCGATCGCATGCCTTCGGAAAACGAAATGTTTTACTCGATGACGCAACGCGGCCTCGACAAATGGGACGCCTCGTTCTTCTGCGGTTCGGCGGCGCTGCTGCGCCGTTCGGCGCTGATGGAAGCCGGCGGTTTTTCGGGCGTCACGATCACAGAAGATTGTGAAACGGCTTTCGAGTTGCACGCCAAGGGCTATTCGAGCGTCTTCGTCGACAAGCCGCTCATCGCCGGCCTGCAACCGGAGACTTTCACATCTTTCATCGGACAGCGCGTGCGCTGGTGCCAAGGCATGCTGCAAATCATGCTCTTGAAAAATCCGGTCTTCAAGAAAGGGCTGAGGCCTATCCAGAAGCTCGGCTATCTCTCGAGCATGACCTTCTGGTTCTTTCCATTTCCGCGCCTCGTCTTCATGCTGGCGCCGCTCGTTTATATCCTTTTCGATATCAAGCTCTTTGTCTCGAACGTGGACGAGGCGGTCGCCTTCACGGCGACTTATATGATCTCAAATGTCATGCTGCAGAACTATCTGTTCGGCTATGTGCGCTGGCCCTGGATTTCAGAACTCTACGAATATTGCCAGGGAGTTTTCCTGAGCAAGGCGATCGTTTCGGTGATCTTGAACCCGCACAAGCCGACGTTCAACGTCACCGCCAAGGGCGTCACGCTCGAGAACGATCATCTGTCCGAACTCGCGCGGCCGTTTTTCATCATCTATCTGCTGCTGCTCGCGGGCTCGCTCGTGGCCGCCTTCCGCTATGTGTTCGAGCCGGGCGTGAGCCATTTGATGTTCATCGTTGGGCTCTGGAACACCTTCAATCTCATCATGGCGGGGGTGGCGCTGGGCGTCGTTTCCGAACGCAAGCAGCGCGACCGCCACCCACGCCTCACCATCAAGCGCAAGGGCTGGCTCGTTTTCGGCGCGCAGCGCGTCGCAGTCGAAATCATCAACGTCTCGGTCGGCGGTTGCGGCGTGCGTCTCCTGGAGGAGATGCCGCCCATGCTGCTCGAACACGAAGACACGCGCATGCGTCTCGTCGTCGAGACGATCGGCGGCATTGTTGGCGAGCGCAGCCTGCGGCTGATTTTCCGCCGCGCCCCGACGACCTTGGGTGGCGCAGAGTTTTTCGGCTGTGAGTTCGACACCATGCAGTCGGAAGAATATGTCGTCCTCGCAGATCTGATGTACGGCGATCCCGAGGCCTTACCGCGCTTCCTGCAAAGCCGCCGCAAGCATAAGAGCCTTTGGACAGGCACCGGCCAGTTCATTTGGTGGGGCGTCGTCGAGCCAATCCGCGCCTTCGCCTATCTCCGGAAGACAAGGGCGAACGGCAAATCGAAAGTTGAAACCCCGCCCGTGCTGCCGCCAATCGCCTCGACGGCTTGGTTGAGTCGCCTCGTCCGGCAGGCTGTCGAAGGAGAAACAAAGCTCAAGGAAGAAGAGGCGATTGCGCCGGCGAGGAAATCTGCGTGAGCGCGCGTCTTTCCACCCGCTTGTGTGGCGCATTCCGCGCCTTTGCGGCTGCTTGCGTTTTCTCGCTCGGTTCCTCCCCGGCTTTGGCGCAGCCGATATTCCTGACGGCGCCGCAGGAGATATCTCACGTCGATCGCCCGCCGGTCATGGCTCCGGAGGCGGCCCAATGGCTGCCCGCGATTGCCGGGCAAGCAGTCCCGCCACCGCCTCAAATGTCACGACCGGAGCAGAAGCCGCGCGCAACGATCCTGCGGCATCTTGCCAATAATGTTCAGGGCTATCGCCTCGTGGGGGAAACCGGCTCGTCGGAGTGGCCGATTTATCTGACGGACAAGCAGGCGCGTCGGCGGCTGCAATTCCAGCTCGGCTATCTCTCCGCCATATCCGTCATGCCGGAAGCGTCTCGACTGACGCTTCTGATCAACGATCAACCCGTCGGCGCGACGGCCATCACAGCCGTGCAGGCAGTAAAAACAGTCGCCTTCGATATTCCCCCGAGCCTACTTCGGGCGGGATTCAACTCGGTGCGTATCGCAATGGAGCAGCGTCATCGAGTCGACTGCTCGCTGGAAGCGACGCGAGAGTTGTGGACGCAAATCGATCCCACGCGAACCGGCCTCATCGTCGATGAAGCCGACGCGGAGATCGACGCCATTTCCGATCTTGGCGCGCTACCCACGGATGAACAGGGCGCATTGCCGCTGCGCGCCGTCATCGCCGACCATCCGGCGACGAAAGATCTGGATCGCATGCTGCGCGTCATGCAGATTGTCTCGATCATTGGACGTTTCGAGCAGCCGGTCGTGGACGCCGGCGCGCTGGCGGGCGGGCGCTATGGCGCCAATCTCCTGGTCGGCACGGCCGCCGAGCTCGCCGCCATTGTCGGTCCGCCGATGGTGGGCGTCGTCAGCAAACCGCGCGCCTTCGTGCTGCCCGCGACGCCCCAACGGCGCACCACGATTGTTGTGACGGGGGCAAATGCGCAGCAGGTCGACGAGGCGATCAAGCAGTTCCTCGTCGCTGCTAGTCCGAAAGGGGCGGCGGCGGGCCTGCGCGCCGCATTGGCCTTCCCAGGTTATCGGGTCGAAGGCGGCCAGCGCATCAGGCTGGGCGACATCGGCGTGAAGAGCGCCGAATTCGACGGGCGCTTGTTCCGCGTCGCATTTAACGTCGTCATGCCGTCGGATTTTTATCCGGCGGATTACGGCCGCGCGACTGTGCGCGTGGCGGGTGGTTATGCGCCGGGCCTCGCCTCCAAGGCGCAGCTCGTCATGAATGTGAACGAGCGCACCGCGGTCACTCTTCCGCTTTTGAGATCGTCGGGAGAGGTTTTCAAGGACAACCCTTTGCCTGTGCCGCTCGGCTTTCTGCGGCCTGGCCTCAATCGCATCGAGATCGAAGCGCATGTGCCGGCGCCGGCCGACGAGCGCTGCGAGACGTTCGCCCTGCGCGACGCGCCGAATCGTTTTCTTTTCCTCGATTCGACCGAAATCGAAATCCCTTCCATCGCCCGAGTTGGCCGCCTGCCCGATCTTGCCGTGACGGCGACGGGCGGCTTTCCCTTCTCGACCTCGTTGCGTCGATCGAAGCTCTACATGCCGCGCCTCGACGCCAAGACGATTGGCGCCGCCGCGACTTTCGTCGCCCATCTCGCCGTTGTTGCAGGCCGCCCGATCGATTTCGAGATCACGCAGACGCCGCCGCTCGCAAGCAAGAGCCCGACGCTCGCCGTCGCGCCTTATGACGCGCTCGCCCCGGCGCTGCTCCGCAAGCTGGACATGCCCATCGACGATCTCGCGCGCGTATGGGACGAGAAAATCGGCGCACCCGCTGAATCCAAGAAAGAAGCGGCTCGCAACCGGCTTGCGCTGCAGAGCAACTTCCCGATGGCTTGCCACCCCTGGCGATCCATTGGCGGCTTCCGAACCATGCTCGAAAACGTCGATCGAACCGCCACCGGCGCGACGCGGAGCGAGGATGACGCCGGTCCCGCCACAGCGCTGAGCGACGATGGCGAGGGCGCGCGGGACCTCTTCCAGGAATGGGACGCGCGCCTGCGCAACGAGAGTCGCTTCAACGCGGCCTTCAGCTGGCTGCGGCGCGTCGGAGAATGGGGCCGCGCCAAATTCACCGACGCGGCGGACATATTCCGCCGCTTGGAGCCGGCCCCAGTGGCGGTGTCCTCGCAGACAACGCTTGCGCTCGGCCAAAACATTCTCGATGGCGCAAATGAAAATGTCTGGACGGTGGTGACCGCGCCCAACGCCGATGCGCTCGCAGACTCGGTCGCCTGTTTGGTCGACCCGCGCGTATCGCGTCAGATCACAGGACAAACGGCGCTGCTCGACCTGTCCTCGGCGAGGATCGATGCCGTTCCCGTCGCGAACCCGCGTTTCGTGATGACGCAGCCGCTCTCGGTCGGCAACGCGCGGCTCATCGCTGCCGGCTGGCTCTCGCTTCACGCCCTCTATTACGTGGGGGGGGTCCTTGCGGTCGGGCTCCTGCTGGCGGTCACGACGCGGCTCTTCGTGAAAAATGTCGGAAGGAGGACATCGTGACGCCTCTGCCGCGCGCACGCGCTCTGGCGCTTTTCTTAGGTCTGGCCACGTCGGCCTGGGCTCAGGTCGCGCCGCCAGCCCAGCCTGCCGCCAATCCTGAGACTCCGGAGGCGTCTCCGAGGCTTGTTCTCGACGCGCGCGCGCAGGCGCTCGGCGGCGCGCTCAAAACGCCCCAGATGTGGCAGGCCTACAAGGCGCGCTTCATCACTGAGCAAGGCCGCGTCATCGACACCGGCAATAATCTCACCAGTCATAGCGAAGGCCAGGGCTATGGCATGCTGCTCGCGGTGGCCGCCAACGACCGGCCGACTTTCGATCGCATCTGGGGTTGGACACGCGCCAATCTCATGGTGCGCGACGACGCATTGCTTGCCTGGCGTTGGGAGCCCGGCAAGCGTCCCGCCGTCGCCGATATGAACGACGCCTCGGACGGCGACATTCTCGTCGCCTGGGCGCTCGCGGAGGCGGGGGATTTCTGGAACGACATGAGCTATCGCGTCGCGGGCCGGCGCATCGCCGTTGAAGTGGCCCGCAAGCTGGCGCTGTTCAAAACGAAAATGGGTGCGATCCTGCTGCCGGCGGTTTCAGGCTTTCACCAAAGTGACCGCCGTGACGGCCCGATCGTCAACCTCTCCTATTATATCTTCCCGGCTTTCGCGCGATTGAAGCTCGTCGCGCCCGAAGTTGATTGGCCGAGGCTGACGCAGACTGGCCTCGATCTTCTGGACGCAACGCGCACGAAGCCCGAGGCGTTGCCGCCCGATTGGATGTCTCTGAAGGACTGGAGCGTAAAGCCGGCGGAAGGACTTCCCGCGCAATTCTCCTACAACGCCGTGCGCGTGCCGCTTTACATGGCCTGGGCGGGCATCGGCAAAAGCGAGCAATATGCGCCTTTCATGGCGCTCGTGAAGAAGACGCGCGGGGCCTTGTCGATCGTAAATCCGAATGGGACCGAAGGCGGCCGGTTCGACGGCGTCGGGGTCGGCGCGATCGGCGCATTGACGGCCTGCGTCGTCGAAGGCGCGAAGGCGCCTGCCCAAATCTTCGTGCTTGCGTCCTCCGACAATTACTACCCTGCAACGCTGCAAATGCTGTCACTGATCGCCATGCAGGTGAGGTATGCGTCATGCCTGCGATGACGCCTCGTCTCTTTTCCTGCGCCGTCGTGTTGACGCTGCTTGCGAGCGTCGGCTATGCGGCGCCGCTTCAAGGCGTGACGACACAAGAGACGCTGCGCGCCCCTCAAGCTCAAAAGACGCCGTTGTCGGAGATCGCTCCGGCCGATCCTAAGTCGGCTCTCGACGGCAAGCCGAAATCGCGCGCCGCGCGAGCGCGGCTGCAAATCCCGCTTGTAGGCGACCCTGTTGCTCCCGACGATTTTGCGCTGCGTTATTACGCTGCGCAGAAACAGTCTGCGCGCGTCGACGCGGAGCTTGCGCGTCTGCACGCGCTCTATCCGAATTATGAGCCGCCCGCCGATTTATACGAGGCGCCGGCTTCGAACGTCATCGACGAGGAGCCGTTCTGGGTTCTCTATGCGGCGGACAGGCTCGACGAGCTAAAGGCGGCCATAGCCGCGAAGGAGCGTGAATTTCCCGGCTGGCGGCCTTCTGCCGATCTCGCGTCCAAAATGCGACGCAAGGAGCTGCAACTCGAGATCGCGTCGCTCTGGAAGGCCGAGAAAATTCAGGACCTCGTCGATTACGCCAAGAAGGAGGACCTGAGCCAGATCTCGGACCAGGTCGACGTTCTTTGGACGATCGCGGACGCCTATGCGCGCGCCAAGCAGAATGGCGATGCGGTCGATATGTTCAAGCGTATCATCGCGACGTCCAAAGACCCGCAGATCCGAGTGGCGACAATCCAGAAAGCGCTCGCCTCCTTGCGCATGGCCGACGTCGAGACGTTGCTCGCCGCCTTTCCCGGCGCGTCCGAGGGGACGAATGAGTTCGCGCAGATCGCCATCGACGTCGCGCGCGCCCGCATCGCCGCCTTCTTGCATGACGCGCGGCCGGAGGAAGTATCCGCCGCCGACATGCAGAAATTCGAGGCCTATGCAAGAAATAGCGGCGACGCCAACCAGTTGGGCCTCGTCGCCTGGTACGATTACAAGCGCCGCGATTTCGCGGGCGCGCTCGAGTGGTTCAAGCTCGCGATACAAAGCGACGGCGACGCGATGATCGCCCACGGTCTTGCGCATTCGCTGCGCGCGCTCGACCGCAAGCGCGAAGCGGAGGAGGTCGCCTACGCGTGGCGCGAGCCGCTCTCCAACAATATGATCCTTTTCCTCGATCTGCTCGAAACAGACCTTACCCGCGAAATCCCGCCCTATATCGAGGCGGACCGTCTCGCGCGCTACGCCAGGGCAACCATGGAGGCCGGATCGGGCGAGGGCGCGCAAGCGCTCGCCTGGTACGCCTATAACAGCTGCCAATGGGACGTCGCCCTCTATTGGTTCGAGCGCGGCGTCGCCTGGCTCCCCAAGGACGCCACCGTCTATGGCTATGCTCTGACGCTCCAGCGGCTGAAGAAGGACCAGGCGCTGTACGAGCTCGCCAACCGCTATGACGGCCTCTTCGCCGAGGTCATCGGCATGCTTTTCCCGGATGGCGGCTACCATCCGCCGACGCCCTGCGATCAGAAGGGAAACCAAAAGCTCCATGGGGCGGGTCTGCGCACGCCCGGCTTCCCGGCGCCCGGCCCGGCGATGATACCGGGCGCCGCGCCGAATTATGCGCGCCAGGAAATCGAGGCGTCGCCCAGGAACGCCAGCTATCCGGTCGGCTTTTTGTCGGGCCAGGAGGATGCCCGTCTCCAGGGAATAATGAGGGGCCTCAAGGGACGATTCCCGTCGCCCGTCGCGCTCGAAAATCCGCTGCGCTTTCGGCCGCTGCCGTTGCCTTCGCTCGTCGCTCAGCGCCCGCCCGCCATGGGGCTGCCGCCAGCGGCCGACAGCCCATTGCGCAAGGAGCCGGCTGCGCAGCCAGCCCCCCTCGTCGCGCGTCGCGTGCCGGGCGTTGGCCCTATGCCTTACGAGAAATACGGTTTCAACCTGCTTGCCGGCTGGAACGGCCAGGAAACGGCGAGCTGGCCGACCTATTCGCAGCAGATCGCGCCGCCTGGCACGCAATGGGCCGAGCAGGAGGCCGATCCCGCCAAGGCCGGCATTGCGCTCTTCGACGCCCGCAATCCGGCGAACGCCCGGGGACTTCCTCCGGGCGGGCCTCCAGCCGCGACTGGCTACGGCCAAATGCGGCCTCTCGGTTACGCCCTTCCCACACGACCGCCGGCCCCCGCCTACGGCCAATACCCATCGCCCGTGAGCCGCTGAGATGAGCCATTCCTTTCGTCTTCGCCCCCTCTCCGCGGCCCTCTGCGCCGCCTTGGCCTTTGCTCTCGCCGCCTGTGGCCAAAGCCAGCCCGAACGCGGATTCGCGAGCGACCCCAATGCCGCCGTCACGGGCCAATTCGTGGCGGGACAAACGCTGTCGGCGCCGATCAGCGCACGCGACCTCAAGGCGGAGACGGCAAGTTTCTCCGTCCTGGCCATGCCTGCCGAGGCGGTGCGCAATGGGCGCGTGACGGAAAAGCAGTTCATCAACGGCTGGCGCCAGAGCGTATCGCTCGACAAGACACGGGAAGCCGGTGACTGGAACGATCTCTCGATCGATATCCAAACGGCGCCAAGGGGCGGCGGGCGTGGTGAGATCGTGCTGTCCAAGCCGACCCAGGAGGGCGTGCGCCGCGAAATTCTGGCGCGCTTCAACGGCACCCCAATGCGGATCGTCAACCGATCGATGCACAATGCGCTCGGCCCCTATGGTCTCGCCGTCGGCGCGGGCCCCGGGGACATGCGCTGCGCCTTCGCCTGGCAATGGGTCGACAATCTGCAAGCGGCCGCCCGCGGCGAGAAAGGCGTGAGCTTCTTCAATAATGGCGAGATGGCGGCTTCGATTCGCATGCGCCTGTGCCGGCGCGGCGTGACGGCGGACGAGCTTGCCCAATGGTACGATCAGCTCCGCGTCTCCCAGGACAATCTGGCGCGGGTTGCCGACGCCATGCGCCAAAATACGGAGGGGCGGAGCGCGGCCGCCGTCGCCTCAGGCCCGCTCGGCCCTGTGGTGACGGGGCAATCGAGCGGCGGCCAATTGGCGTCGGCGGATCTGCTCGAATCGACGCTCGTCGGTGGCGGGACGGATGCTTCCGCCTCTCGGCGCGCGACGAGCCGCCGCCCCGCCGTTCGCCAGGCGGCTCACCGGATCGCGCCCACGGCGAGAGAAGATCAGGCGCCCGACTCTCTGGTTCCGGCAACGCCTGCAGACGGGCGGCGCTATCTCGGCCCAGTCTCAGAGACGGGCGGCTCGGGCTCTCAATATGCCGCGAGCGTCCCTGCTACTCCCGGGGGCGCGACATTTGAAGGACTGCCGGCCCGGGCCTACCGCGGGCCAACTGCGCCGCGCGCGATCGCGCCGAGATAAGAATCTCGGAGCGCATTCTTCTCGCAGCGGATGGGGTCTAACGCTGCGCGCAGCAGCAAGCGCTCATATTTCAGGCCTTGACAGTCCCGGCCCGCGCCTCGATGTTGCCGAACAATTCGTTCGGCATATCGAACGCGAGGATCGTTTTGAATCAATCTGAGCAGGCGCAAGGCGCTGACGGCGCGCCGCCGGTCTTGTCCCCTTGCGCAAATGGGGCGAACGGCAAGCCGCATGGCAAAAGCGTCGTTTTCCCTCTGGATCAGTCGCTCGTCACCGACGGCGGCCGCAACATTGCGCCGCTCGCCATCGGCTACGAGACCTTTGGCGAATTGAACGCCGACCGCAGCAACGCCATCCTGCTCTGCCATGCGCTCACCGGCGACCAATATGCGGCGGACGTTCATCCCGTAACAGGCAAGCCCGGCTGGTGGGACGCCTTGGTCGGCCCTGGCAAGCCCTTCGACACCGAGCGATATTTCATCATCTGCTCCAATGTGGTCGGCGGCTGCATGGGCACGACGGGGCCTTCCTCGACCAACCCGTCGACCGGCAAGCCCTATGGCCTCGATTTTCCCGTCGTCACCATCCGCGACATGGTCCGCGCCCAGGCGATGCTCGTCGATCATCTCGGCATCGATACGCTGTTCTGCGTGGCGGGCGGCTCGATGGGCGGCATGCAGGTGCTGCAATGGGCGGCGAGCTATCCTGAGCGCGTCTTTTCCGCAATGCCGATCGCGACCGCGGCAAAACATTCCGCGCAAAACATCGGCTTCAACGAGGTCGGCCGCCAGGCCGTGATGGCCGACCCCGATTGGCGCGCCGGCCGTTATCTCGAGCAGGGCGTGCGCCCCGAAAAGGGTCTCGCCGTGGCGCGCATGTCGGCGCATATCACTTATCTTTCGGAAACCGCGTTGCAGCGCAAATTCGGCCGCAAGCTGCAGGACCGCTCGGCGCCGACTTTCTCTTTCGACGCCGATTTCCAGGTCGAAAGCTATCTGCGCTACCAGGGCGTCGCCTTCGTCGAGCGCTTCGACGCCAATTCCTATCTTTTCGTGACGCGCGCCTGCGATTATTTCGATCTCGCGGCCGACTATGGCGGCTCACTGGCAAAAGCCTTCAAAGACACCAGGACGCGTTTCTGCGTCGTCTCTTTCACCTCCGACTGGCTTTATCCGACCTCGGACTCGCGCGCGATCGTTCATGCGCTGAACGCGGGCGGCGCTTCGGTTTCCTTCGTCGAGATCGAATCGGACAAAGGCCATGACGCCTTTTTGCTGCACGAGCCGATGTTCATCGCGACGACGCGCGGCTTCCTCGAATCGGCCGCCGTTGCGCGCGGGCTGAAGGCGCGGCCATGACCCTCGCTCAACATCCTCGCCTCGATCATCTGCTGATCGCTGACATGGTCGAACCGGGCGCCCGCGTGCTCGACGTCGGCTGCGGCGACGGCGCGCTTTTGCAGCTTCTCGCGCGGACGAGGAATATCGACGGGCGCGGCGTCGAACTCTCGCAACGCGGCGTGAACGAATGCGTCGCCAAGGGATTGTCCGTCATTCAGGGCGACGCGGATACGGATCTCGCGGATTACCCCGACGACGGATTCGACTATGTGATTCTGTCGCAGACATTGCAGGCGACGCGCCATCCGCGCGAAGCGCTTCGCAATATGCTGCGCATCGGTCGCCGCGCGATCGTCTCTTTCCCGAACTTCGGCTATTGGCGTGTGCGCGCCCAGCTCGTCCTTCGCGGCCGCATGCCGGTGACCGGCAATTTATCCTATAGCTGGCACGACACGCCAAATATTCATTTGTGTACAATCCGCGACTTCGTGGAGCTTGTTGACAATCTCGGCGCCCATATCGAACGCGGTTTTGCGCTCGATCACGCAGGCGCGCCCATTCGCGTCAATGCGCCGTGGTGGGTTTGGAATCTATTGGGCGAACAAGCGATTTTCCTTTTGGAGCGTGACGCTCCTTTTAAGTAATGCTGCGGTGCAATTCGTTTTTTCACAGTTGTGCGACGGTTTGTCCCGTGCGCTCGGCTCCAAATAGCGTTAGCCTGCCTTTGTCTGATTGGCCCCATTGCATTTGAGCTGGCGGCTCCGGAACAATCTTTGACAAACCGCCGGGACTGATTTTCGCGACGAGGGGAGACGTGGACGTGACAATACACACAGGAGATATTGCACTTGAATTCGCTGAATCCCGCAAGGCTCGCGTGAATCGACGGAATTCACGAGCGACTCTCGCCGAGCCGCCGGCGCTTCGGGATTTGCCGCTCTTTGCTTCCGTCGACAGCGAAACCCTCGCGCGTCTAGCGCTCGAGGCCAAGGTTGAGACCTTCGACGAAGGGGCCGCCATCTTCCGCCAAGGCGATCTCGTGAATGCGGTCGTCATCGTTCTGCACGGTTATGTCAAAGTATTGCGCATTGCTTCTTCCGGCGACGAGACGCTTGTCGGAATCTGCTCGGATGGCGAGACTGTGGGCGAACCGCCTTCGGGCGCGAATGAAACTTACCGCGTCTCGGCGGAAGCCATTGGTCCGACCTCGGTCCTCAAATTTCCTGCAGCGCGTTTCTCACGGCTGATGAAAGAATCGCCGTCTCTTTGCGCGGCTGTCGTGCAGGACGCCAAGGACAAGATCGTGGCGCTTGTCACGGAGATCGAAGCGCTCAAGGCTCAGAACGCCGATCAGCGGCTTGCAAGCTTCATCCTTTCACTCTGTCCGCCGGGCGAGGAACAGTGCCGCTTCCGCTTGCCCTATGACAAAAGGCTCATCGCTGCGCGGTTGGGCGTGAAGCAGGAAACGCTTTCGCGCGCCTTCGCCAAATTGCGCGAACATGGCGTGCGCACGGAGACGCGCGACGTGCTGGTCGAAAGCGTCTCGCGCCTTGCCGAGCAATGCGACTAGCTGGTCTTTCTGTCGCAGCTTCTTTCTGAGCGAGGCGAGCGCGTCTTATGGCGCTTGTCCTTGACCTTTGCGGAGTTCGCTACGAATACTTCTTCCGCCGAGACTGGGAGAAGCAGCGTGCCGATCAATGATGTAACAATTTTCGTCTGCGCGTCTTGCCGCGATAGCAACGATCCCGAGCGACGTCCCGGCGCGGCTTTCATCGACGCCTTGCGGTCCCGGCTGGCTGAGCGCGCGCTCCATTTCCGCGTGGAGCCGGTCGAATGTCTCGCGGTCTGCAAGCGGCCGGCGACAATCGCTCTGGCCAGCGCAAACAAGTGGACCTATGTGATTGGCGACCTCGATGCTGCGAGCAGCATCGACGAGGCTATCGACTCCGCGGCGCGTTTCGCCGAAAGCGAGAATGGCATCGTCGCCTGGAAGGACCGGCCCGCCTGCTTCAAGAAGGGCGTCATCTCGCGCACGCCGCCGCTTTCCAACGCCGAGTAATGCTTCGAAGAAGCTGCGCTGAGCGCTGAGGAGGCCGTGAGGCGATCGGTAAAATCGCCGCCCCGTCATTGCGAGGAGCGTCAACGACGAAGCAATCCAGAGTCGCGATTGCTGCTCTGGATTGCTTCGCTTCGCTCGCAATGATGCGTATTACTTCTTTTCCGCCTTCGCGCGCTCGATCCCCGCGCTGATCAGCGCGCGGGCCTCCGCGGCGTCTCCCCAGCCGGCGACCTTGGCCCATTTGCCGGGCTCGAGATCCTTATAGTGCACGAAGAAGTGCTCGATGCGCCGCCAGGTCATCTCCTGGAGGTCGGTGTAGTTGTGCACGTCGACGTAACGCTGGGTGAGGCGCGGCGACGGCACCGCGACGATCTTCTCGTCGCCGCCGGCTTCGTCGGTCATGCGCAACACGCCGATCGGACGCACGGAAATAACCGCGCCCGGCGCGACGGGACGCGTATTGGCGACAAGCACATCGCAGGGGTCGCCGTCATCGGAGAGCGTATGGGGGATGAAGCCATAGTTCCCCGGATAGCGCATGGCCGTATAGAGGAAGCGGTCGACGAAGAGCGTGCCCGACGCCTTGTCCAGCTCATATTTGATCGGCTCGCCGCCGAGCGGCACTTCGACCACGACATTGACTTCATGCGGGGGGTTCGCGCCGATCGGAATGGCGTCGAGACGCATACTTCTAGCTCCGGTTTTAGAGAATTCCGCTTTGCGCGCATATAGGCGCCCGAGCGATCATGGGAGATGAATCGCGGCTGGACCTAGCATTAATCCGAGGCGGACTCTAGGGCGCCACGCGCCAGGCTAGCGCTTTTCGTCCGGCGCGGCGGCGATCGCGGTGGCGGCGCTCTCCGCGGCGGCCTGCATCTCCTCCTGGGCGAGCGGCCCGACAAGGACGAAGGCGAAGCCCCCGGCGCGCCATTCGATCGCCGTGACCCCCTGCGCCGCGCGTGGCGCGAGCGGGGCGCCCGCCGCCTCGGCGCGCTCGAAATAGAGCCCGAGGCGGGCGCCGTCGGCGCGCTCATAGATCAGCAGGCCCGCGGGCGCGGCCACGCCCGGCGTGACGCGCCCGCCGATGAGGCGCAGGCCGAGCCCGGCGAGATTGGGCGGCCGGGAAAAGCCGACGCGCTCGGCCAGCCAGGCGACAAGCTCGCCTTTCCGGGAAACCTCGATCTCGACCGGGCGGGCGTCCGAGGCATAGGTCGCGTACGTCAGGCTGGCGCGACCGGCGTAGCTCTGCGTGAGAACAGCCGAAACCGGCGGACGCGGCGCCTCGTTGCGCCCGGCGAAGACGAGCGCGGCGAGGCCGGCCACCGCGGCGCCGGCGAGCAGGGTCAAAACAGTGGAGAGCGCCGCCTGCCGTCGGCGGCTGGCGCGGATTTCATCGAGCCGCTGGGAGGGGCGCGAGGCGCCCGGCCGTCCCCAATGGATGGCGCCCGTCTCGATCGGCCCTTGCTGGGGCGCGTTGGTGCGGGTCGCGGCGTCTTTTAGCGAGAGCGGCAGCATCTCCAGCGCCGCCGGCTCGAAGGCCGCGCGCAGTGCCGCGTTCTGGCGTCGCCACCCCTCGACAAGGGCGGCGTCCGCGGGATGCGTGAGGAGGTGGTCCTCGACCTTGCGACGGCGCTCGGCGTCGAGCTCGCCGTCGACCAAAGCGTGGAGGTCAGCCTCGCCAATGATGCTGGAAGCGGGCAAGAGGCGCCTATTTCACGATGCGCAGATGGGAGGCGGCGCGGCGCGCGCCGCTCTCGGCGTCCGCCGGCGGCAGGCCCACGACGCCGAGCGCCGTCCGGGCGCGCATGAGCCCGGAGAGCAGCGCCGCCCGTTGAATGCCGAGAACGCGCGCGGCGGCCTCGTAACCCATCCCTTCGAGAGAGACGAGCAGCAGCGCAGCGCGATCGTCGAGGGAAAGCTCTGCGAGCCCGTGGACGATCGGCGGATGGCGCGGGGTCGGACGCGACGCCTCGGTCAGACGTTTGGCGGCGGAAGCGGTGAGCGCGGCATAGGCTTCGAGCCGCGCCTCCTGGAGATCGGCGGGGCGCAGTTCCCTGGCGCGGATGCGCGCGCCGACGTTTTGCAGGGCGCTTTGCACGAGCTCGTCGGAAAGCGTATGGCCGGCGCCGGCGCAAAGCGCCCGCGAATATCGGCGCAGGGCAGGCGCTATGCCTCCCAGCCTCTCCAGGATCTCGGCTTTCTTCCCCATCCGTGGTCCAGTGTTAGGCTTGACCAGCGCCATTAGTGGCGTTTCCTATGGGATGATAGGTCAACGCGCTACAAATGGCTATGGGCGCATTATAGCATTTTTGCGGACCGAACGGCTGTCGCGCTCAGGGTTTCCTTTGTGGAAAATCCACGCTAAAGGGCGGCTTCACACTATTTGCACCTGAAATGGACGCCCCCGATGACCGACCAAGCCGCGCCCGCCCCTTTCGCTGGAATTCTCGCCGGAAAGAAAGGCCTTATCCTGGGCGTCGCCAATAATCGCTCGATCGCCTGGGGCATCGCCAAGGCCTGCGCGCAGGCCGGCGCCGAGCTCGCGCTGACCTTTCAGGTGGAAGCGTTGGAGAAGCGCGTGCGTCCGCTCGCCGCCGAGCTTGGCGCGCATGTCGTCGGACGCTGCGACGTCTCCGAGCCCGAGACCATCGACGCGATCTTCGCCGAGGTCGAGAAGCTGTGGGGCAAGATCGATTTCGTCGTCCACTGCCTCGCCTATTCCGACAAGGACCAGCTCGACGGCCGCTATGTCGACACCACGCTCGACAACTTCCTGATGTCGATGAACATCTCCTGCTACAGCTTCACGGCCATCGCCCAGCGCGCCGAAAAGCTGATGCCGGAAGGCGGCTCGCTGCTCACGCTTTCCTATTACGGCGCCGAGAAATGGATGCCGCATTACAATGTGATGGGCGTCGCCAAGGCGGGGCTGGAAGCGTCGGTGCGCTATCTCGCCGCCGATCTCGGCGCCAAGAACATCCGCGTCAACGCCATCTCCGCCGGCCCGATCAAGACCATGGCGGCCTCGGGCATCGGCGACTTCCGCTACATTCTGCGCTGGAACGAATATAACTCGCCGCTGCGCCGCGTCGTGACGATCGAGGAAGTCGGCGAGAGCGCGGTTTATCTGCTGTCGCCGATGTCGCGTGGCGTCTCCGGTGAAATCCTGCATGTCGACGCTGGCTATCATGTCGTAGGCATGATGAATCCCGCTGCCGCGCCGAAGATGGCGGATTTGTTGGCGCTGCTGCCGCAGGAGAAATGAGGCGGCGCGCCGCCTCTCAGAATTTCAGAATGGTGCGCGCGCCCATCACAAGCGCATTATGGATCGGCGTGAGCCCCGTGATGTCGCGCGGATTGGGCACGTGCCCTCCCGGATTCCAAATATATTGGATGTCCGGCTGTATCGACCATTTCTCCTGCAGCGCCCATTGATAGGTCGCTTCGAGCGTCGCTTCGAAGCGACGCGTCGGCGCGCGCGTTCCATTGTAGAAGTTTGCATCCCTGTCGTAGGCGATGGCGTTCGGTGAGACGCGGGTGAAGGCGAGCGCCAGGCCGGCGGTATCCTCTGGACGAGACGCAAAAGCCCCTTTGATCGTTAGACCGCCGTCCAAATAAAGATCGAGCGGATTTCGGTTGCTCGGCGCAAACATGGTGCGCGCAAATATGTTCAAGCCGCAGTTCTTGCAGGCGGCGAAGCGCCAAAGGCGCTGATCGACGACGGCGTAAACCCCGTAATCGCCATGATGCCGCATCGGCGGCGCGCCGGAGTAAGCTTGCGGCGCGCCGTTCCAATCGAGTCGTTCGTTGGAAAATGCGCCCGCATGCGCCCAGGCGCCGACCTTGATCCGCCCGGGCAGAGGTCCCGAACCCGGCTCTGCCCAGACGCGCGCGCCCGTTCCCTCTTGTAACGGCTGTTCTATTTCAGCGCCGTCCTCGCCATGGGCGTATCCAATCTCCGTCATGAACAGCGGCGGGTCCCGCAGCCGAAACGCGAGACCATGCGGATCGCGATAGACCGGGTTGCCGAGGCCCGGCCCGGCGGGATCGCCGTTGAAGACGGCGGCGAGCAGGGTGAGCGTTTCAAAAGGCTTGAGGAGCAGACGCGCGCCAGGCGTCGCCTCCGGATAGGAGGGGCCACCGCTGGGAAGATCTTGCGAGAGCAAAGCGGGCCAGCCGAATGTATTGTTCACGAACAGGCTGGCGTTCTCGCTGACAAGGAATTCCTGGGCGGCCGAAAACTGTCCCACACGCAGATTTGCGTTCTTGCCGAGCCGTTGCTCGATCCAGAGGTTGAAAAGCCGGAACGACGACGGCGCCTCCATCGCGCTGACCGTCATCAGATTGCCGAGGTTCGTCGCACCATATTGGGAGCCGTGAACGGCGTGAATGCTGGCGTGAACAACCGCGCCTTTCAGGCTCAGGAGCTTCTCGAGATCGCCGTCGATGATCGTGCCCTGGCGCGCGTCATAGCCCGGCCCTTTCCTTATGCCGCCGACAGGGTTCGAAAAACCGTCCCCATAATAGGTGAAGATGAAGGTCAAACCGGCGTCGGCCAGCATTTGCCGCAGCGAGACGGGCGTATCTGCGTGCTTATCGACCTTGGCGACAGCAACCGCATGGCGGCGGTCTTTCGGCGACGGCGGCGCGGCGTTGTCGCCCGCCGTAGCCAGGATCGGGTAAAACAGGAGAGCGGCGAAAGCGATCCAAATCTGCCGGGCGGCGCGCATCTTTCACCCCAACAGCCGGTCGGCCGGGCGTTATATTCCCTCCGGCCGCCCCACCATCGCCACCAGCAGCCCGCCGTCGCCAAAGAGCTGCTTCGCCGCGCGCTTGCACTCCTCCATCCCTACGGCGGCGATCTTGCCATTGCGCTCGTCGAGATAGCTCGGCTCGAAACCGTCCATCTGCAGATGCACGAGCTGGCTTGCGATCTTCGTCGAGGTGTCGAAGCGTAGCGCATAGGAGCCGATGAGGTATTTCTTCGCCTTGTCGAGCTCTTCCTCGGTCGGGCCCTCTTCCGCGAAACGGCGCACCTCCTCCTCGATGATCCGCAAAGCTTCGCCGGCGCGCTCGTTCTTGGTGGCCGCGGCGCCGATCAACATGGGGCAGCGGTCATATTCGTTGAGCTGGGAATAGACGCTATAGGCCATGCCGCGCTTCTCGCGCACTTCGCGGAAGAGCCGCGCGGTGAACGAGCCGCCGCCGAGGATGTGGTTCGCGACCACCGCAGCGAAATAATCGGGATCGTGCTTCGAGACGCCCGGCCGGCCGAAGCGGATCGTGGTTTGGGGAATGTCGAGCGTCACGACATGGCGCGCGCCGACGCCGGCGAGCGTGATCGGCGCGACTTCCGAGAGATCATTGTCGGTCGCCAGGGCGCCGAAGGTCGCGTCGAGATGCTCCGAGAGCGTCTGGGCGTCGATCGCGCCGACGACCGCGATCTTGAGATCCTTCTTCGCAAATAGCCTCTGCCGCAAGGCGAGAAGGTCCGGCCGCGACAGTGTTTCGATCGAGGAAAGCTCGCCGCGCGCCGGGCGGCCATAGGGATGCCCAGGAAAGGCCGCCTCGCGAAAGGCCTTGGCCGCCATAGAGTCCGGCTCATTGGCGTCGCGCTTCAACTCGGCGACAACCTGGCTTCGCACGCGCGCAACGTCGGCGTCGGCGAGATGCGCGTCGATGAGGGCCAGCTTGAAGAGCGCGAAAGCCTTGTCGGTATTCTTCGCGAGCGTCTGCAGATGGCCCGAGATCGAGTCGCGGTCAGCGCCGAAGCCCATGTGAATGGCGAGCTCGTCCACGGCGCGGTGGAAGCCGCGCGCGTCATAGGGGCCCGCGCCTTCGTCGAGCAGGCCCGAGAGCAATGTCGCGAGACCCGGCTTGTCGGCGGGGTCCTGGGCGGCTCCGCCGCGCAGTGAAAATTCCAAGGCGACGAGCGGAACGGCGTAGCTTTCGACGAGCCAGGCGGTGACGCCGCCGGGCGTGACGATGCGCTGCACATGCTCGGCGCGCGAGGCCATGGAGACGGCGGGGGCGTGGGCGGTCATGCGGAATCCTAAGATAAAGAGAACGGCCGGCGCCGGGCGCCGGCCTGAATGGGCTCAGGCGGCAGCTTCGCCTTCTTCCGCCGGCAGCAGGAAGCCCGTGACGGCGCGGCGCTTGTCGAGCCATTTCTTCGCTGCGGCGGTGACGTCGGCGGCGGTGACAGCCTCCATGCGATCCGGCCAGGCGGCGACGTCCTCGATCGTCAGCCCGGTGGCCAGCGCCTCGCCATACCAGCGGGCGAGCGAGGCCTGGCTGTCCTGCGCATAGATGGCGTCCGCGATGAGCCGCGTCTTGGCGCGGCGCAGATGTGCTTCGTCGATCGGCTTCTCGGTGAAGCGCTTGATCACCCGGTCGATCGCCTCGTCGAGCTCCTCGAGCGAAACGCCCGGCGCCGGCGTGGCGTAGACCCAAAGCCGCGTGTCGTCGACGGCCGAGCCGAGATAATAGGCGCCCGCACCGACCGCATATTTATCGTCGACGACGAGGGTCTCGTAGAGCGCGCTGGTGGCGCCGCCGCCGAGCATATGGGCGAGCGTCTCGATCGCCTCCGCTTCGCCGGGCCCGGCGGTCTTGTAGGAGGGCACGAGGAAGACGCGCTCATGCGTGGGCTGCTCGACCTTCTCGTCGGCGAGCGACACGAGACGGTGAGCGCGATGCGGCGGCTCCTTGGTGCGGTTGCGACGCGGCGGCTCGGCGCGGGCTGGAACCTTCCCGTAGGTTGCGGTTGCGAGCCGCGAGACCTCCTGCGCCTCTACGTCGCCTGCGACGATCAGGATGGCGTTCTCGGGCGTGTAGAAGCGGGTGTAATAGGCGAGCGCATCCTCGCGGTTCAGGCTCTCGATCTCGTGATTCCAGCCGATGATCGGCGTGCCGTAGGGGTGATGTGCGTAAAGCGCCGCCTGCACGGCCTCGTCGAGCTGGGAGGAGGGGTCGTTGTCGGTGCGCATGCGGCGCTCTTCCAGCACGACGTCGCGCTCAGGCGTCACCACCTCGTCGGTCAGGACGAGATTGCACATGCGGTCCGCCTCGAAGGCCATCAGCGCACCGAGGTGCTCCTTGCCGATGCGCTGGAAATAAGCGGTGTAATCATAGCTGGTGAAGGCGTTCTCCTGGCCGCCGAGCTCGGCGACGAGATCGGAGAACTCGCCCTGCGGATGGTTCTTGGTGCCCTTGAACATCAGATGTTCGAGGAAATGGGCGATGCCGGATTTGCCGAGCGGATCGTCGGCGGAGCCGTTCTTGTACCAGATCATGTGCGTCACGACGGGAGTGCGCACATCCGGAATGACGACGACCTCGAGACCATTATCGAGCTTGAAATTCGAAATATTGGAGCCGGCATGCGCCGAGTCGCCGGCCGCGCCCGGGGTGAGCGATGCGGTCGACGACGCAGAGGAAGACGACATCGAAGGGCCTTTCTGGCGGCGTGTGGCCGCCCGAAGCTGGAGAACATTCTCTCCTATATAGGCCCAAACGACCCTCGCCGGAACTCAATCCTTGGCGCCGACCTCCTTCGAGATGAACGGCAGGTAGAAATGGTGCTGGGATTGGGCTTGCTGTTGTTGTTGGCCAGGAGCGCCCTTTGCCGCCGGGGCGTTGTCTCCGCCGAAGTAAGACATCGGGTTCCACCAGGAGCCCTTCGTGGCCTCCGGGTCCGAGATCTGGCTCAAATCCTTGGTCGGGCGGCGGTAGCCGGAGGGCGGCTCGGTCAGCATGCGGCGCCCGGGCTCATCCTGCACGGGGGCGCTGGAGGTTTTGCCTGCGGAAAGGGCGCGTTCGAGCAAACCGGGCTGGCGCTCTTCGGGCTCTGCATTGTGGACCTTGGCGTAGCGGTCGGTGTTGCGCAGGCGCGCAGTGGCCGTGTCGACCGGCCAGCCGCCAGGGCGGCCGGCGTTCTCGCGCGGCGCCGGCAGATCGCCGGCGCGGGGCGGCAAGACGAGCTTGGGGCGCTCGCTATAGTCGATCTTGCTGGCGCTGGGGTCCGAGGAAACCCCGACGAGCTCCATGACCGCGCTGACGGTGGATTTATCGTCCGCGGCCTGGGCAGGCGCGCCATAGGCCGCTGCAAGACCAGCGAGCGCGAGGAGGGCGCGGCGCCGAAATCGTGCAAGCTTCATGATACCAACTCCTTGCCCGGAACGAAAAGCGCATGAAAAAACGCGCAATCCGCTAACAATACGCTCGCCTTATTGGCGAATTAGTGGCGCCCGCGCAAGTCGGTCGCGTCCTGGGCCGACGGCGCCGGCGCAAAAATGTTCTCGAAGAGAAGCAGCGCGACCCCCGCCGAAATGGCGACGTCGGCGACGTTGAAGACGTAATTGGCGAGCGGCCCCACCGGCAGCGTCGTATGGAAGTAGAAGAAATCAGCGACCGCGCCGCGCGTGAGGCGATCGACGGCGTTGCCCAGCGCCCCGCCGACGACAAGGCCGACCGCGAGCGTTGTCAGCCGGCTTTGCGAGCGCCACAGCCACCAGAGGAGGCCCGCGACGATGACGCTTTGCCCGGCAAGGAGCAGGGCGCGTCCAACGCCCTCATGCGTCTGAAAGAGCGAGTAGGAGACGCCGTAGTTCCAGGAAAGGACGACGTCGAGGAAGGGCGCGAGCGTAATCGGCTGTCGCGCTTGGATGCCGAAGATATCGAGCATCCAATATTTGTGGGCCTGATCGGCGAGCGCGGCCGCGAGGGCGGCGGCGAGGCCGAGGACGCGGGGGGGCGTGAGAAAGGGCGGCACTGCGACTCTGCGGATTCCGGGGACGCCGCTTGGCGACCGGCCTATCGATTTTGTCTTGATATCGTCCCGGCGCCGTGGCGGCTAGTCGTTATCCGTTCGACATCCTGATTTGTGAGACAGGGCCGACGCGCAGCGCGGCTCCCGGCGCCGGTTTGGTTGCGGCGCCGCAAAACCTTGACATCGGAGCGGCCCGATCTTATCTCCACGCGCGTTGGCACTCGTCGTAAGAGAGTGCCAATAATTTCGCTTATGGCTTGCGACGGGCGGACTTTCCTGCCCGACGCGCAGAATAAGGAAGACATTACAATGGCGTTCCGTCCCCTGCACGACCGCATCGTGGTCAAGCGCATCGAAGGCGAAGAGAAGACCAAAGGCGGCATCATTATTCCCGACACCGCCAAGGAGAAGCCCCAGGAAGGCAAGGTGGTTTCAGTTGGCCCGGGCGCCCGCGACGAGAGCGGCAAGCTCGTTCCCCTCGACGTGAAGGCTGGCGATCGCGTGCTGTTCGGCAAGTGGTCCGGCACCGAGGTCAAGATCGACGGCGACGACCTGTTGATCATGAAGGAAAGCGACATCCTGGGCATCGTCGAATAACTCGGCAAGGCCCGAACCGCTTCCAACCCATTCAGGAGTTTTAAAATGGCTGCCAAAGACGTCCGTTTCTCCACCGACGCGCGCGACCGCATTCTGCGCGGCGTCGACATTCTCGCCAACGCTGTCAAGGTCACGCTGGGCCCCAAGGGCCGCAACGTCGTGATCGAAAAGTCCTTCGGCGCGCCGCGCATCACCAAGGACGGCGTGACCGTCGCCAAGGAGATCGAGCTTTCTGACAAGTTCGAGAATCTCGGCGCTCAGCTCGTTCGTGAAGTCGCCTCCAAGCAGAACGACATTGCCGGCGACGGCACCACCACCGCCACCGTGCTCGCCGCTTCGATCGCCAAGGAAGGCGTCAAGGCCGTGGCCGCTGGCCTCAACCCGATGGATCTGAAGCGCGGCATCGACCTCGCGGTCGAAGCCATTGTCGGCGACCTCAAGAAGAACTCGAAGAAGGTCACCTCCAACGACGAGATCGCCCAGGTCGGCACCATTTCGGCGAACGGCGACCGCTTCATCGGCGAGGAAATCGCCAAGGCCATGCAGAAGGTCGGCAATGAAGGCGTGATCACGGTCGAGGAGGCCAAGAGCCTCGAGACCGAGACCGACATCGTCGAGGGCATGCAGTTCGACCGCGGCTATCTCTCGCCGTATTTCATCACTAACGCCGAGAAGATGATCGCCGAGCTCGACGACGCTTACATTCTCATCCACGAGAAGAAGCTGTCGACGCTGCAGCCGCTGCTGCCGATCCTCGAATCCGTCGTCCAGACCGGCAAGCCGCTCGTCATCGTCGCCGAGGACATCGAGGGCGAGGCGCTCGCCACGCTCGTCGTCAACAAGCTGCGCGGCGGCCTGAAGATTGCGGCCGTCAAGGCTCCGGGCTTCGGCGATCGCCGCAAGGCCATGCTCGAAGACATCGCCATCCTCACGGGCGGCCAGATGATCGCCGAGGACCTCGGCATCAAGCTCGAGAACGTGACGCTCCCCATGCTCGGCCGCGCCAAGCGCGTGCGCATCGAGAAGGAGAACACCACGATCATCGACGGCGCCGGCGAGAAGGCCGACATCGAGGCCCGCATCGGCCAGATCAAGGGCCAGATCGAGGAGACCAGCTCCGACTACGACCGTGAGAAGCTCCAGGAGCGTCTCGCCAAGCTCGCGGGCGGCGTCGCGGTGATCCGCGTCGGCGGCGCGACGGAAGTCGAGGTCAAGGAGAAGAAGGACCGCGTCGACGACGCCCTCAACGCGACCCGCGCGGCCGTCGAAGAAGGCGTCTCGCCTGGCGGCGGCGTCGCCCTGCTGCGCGCCATCAAGGCGCTCGACGGCGTGGCCACGGCCAACGGCGACCAGAAGACCGGCGTCGAGATCGTGCGCAAGGCCATCCAGGCCCCGGCGCGCCAGATCGTCGACAACGCCGGCGGCGACGGCGCCGTCGTGGTCGGCAAGCTGCTCGAGTCGGCCGACTACGCCTTCGGCTTCGACGCCCAGAAGGGCGAGTACGGCGATCTCGTGAAGCTCGGCATCATCGACCCGACCAAGGTCGTGCGCACCGCGCTGCAGGATGCCGCGTCGATCGCCGGCCTGATCATCACCACCGAGGCGACGATCACCGAGCAGCCGAAGAAGGAAACCGCGCCGGCGATGCCGGGCGGCGGCATGGGCGGCATGGACTTCTAAGTCCGGTCGGTCAGAGAGATTGGAGAGCCCCGGGGGAAACCTCGGGGCTTTTTCTTTTGGAACGATCTCCGCGCGTCAACGCGAGCGAAGCGAAGCAATCCAGAGCCACGGCGCCGCCCTGGATTGCTTCGTCGCAGCGCTCCTCGCAATGACGGCCAATCTGAGACGCCTGTGCGCCAGCGACGAAAGCGCGCGGCGGTGAGACGTTGCGGGATCGTCGAGGCTCGGTTAGCATCGCCTTCATGCGCGGCGGCTCTGTTCGCGCGGCAAACTTAAAATTTGGGAGCATTCTGATGGCGAGCAATCGCGGCTCGGCGTCCACCGACGCGGACTGGGCTGAACACGCAAAGACCTACAATGGTTTCCTTTGGCTGCTGAAATTTTCCGCGGCCGGATCGGCGATAACCCTCGTCCTTCTCTACGTGCTCTTCGCGCGATAAGATAAGCCCAAGCCCCTCGCGCCAGCCGTCAGGGGCCACCATGACGGCGACGGTTCGCAACAGCCGGAGGTCGTCATGCGCATTGCCGTATTGGCCGAGTCGGACAAAGCTGAGCCGCGCGTTGCGGCGACGCCCGAAACCGTCAAGAAATTCATCTCACTCGGCGCCGAGGTCGCGGTTCAGTCCGGGGCCGGCGCCGGGGCGGGCGTCTCCGACGCCGAATACGCCGCCGCAGGCGCCAAGATCGGCGCCGATCGGGCGACGACCCTCGCAGGCGCGGACATTGCGCTGCGCGTGCGACGTTCCTCGGCGGCCGAGCTTGCCGGCGCCAAGCAAAATCTCGCCCTCATCTGCATCATGGACCCGTTCGGGAACGAGGCGGCGCTGGCCGATCTCGCAAAGACGGGCGTGATCGCTTTCGCCATGGAGTTCATGCCGCGCATCACCCGCGCGCAATCCATGGATGTGCTGTCCTCACAGGCAAATCTCGCAGGCTATCGCGCGGTCATCGAGGCGGCGGCCGAATATGGCCGTTCCTTTCCAATGATGATGACGGCCGCCGGCACGGTGCCAGCCGCCAAGGTCTTCATCATGGGCGTCGGCGTCGCGGGGCTGCAGGCCATCGCCACCGCGCGCCGCCTCGGCGCCATTGTGACGGCGACGGACGTGCGGCCGGCGACGAAAGAGCAGGTCGAATCGCTCGGCGCCAAATTTCTGGCGGTCGAGAACGAGGAATTCCAGCAGGCGCAGACGGCCGGCGGCTACGCCAAGGAGATGTCGAAGGAATATCAGGCCGCGCAGGCGGAGCTCACCGCGAGCCACATCGCCAAGCAGGATGTGGTCATTACGACCGCGCTCGTCCCTGGCCGCCCGGCGCCGAAGCTTGTTTCGGCCGAAATGGTGCGGTCCATGCGCACAGGCTCGGTCATCGTCGATCTCGCCGCCGAGCGCGGGGGCAATTGCGAATTGACCAAGCCCGGCCAGACGACCGTGGAGAATGGCGTGAAGATCGTCGGCGCGCTCAATCTCGCGGGGCACATGGCTCCGACCGCCTCCAGCCTCTACGCAAAAAATCTGCTCGCCTTCGTCGAGACGCTGATCTCGAAGGAGACGAAGCAGCTCGCGATCAATTGGGACGACGAACTCGTGAAAGCCACCGCGCTCACGCGCGACGGCGCCGTCGTCGACACAAGATTCAAACAGGCCTGAACGCAGCATCCTTCCAACAAGGAGCGCAAATAATGACGGACTCAACGCAGCAATTGCTCGAAAAGGCGCGTGCGGCGGCAGAAGCCGCGCGTCAACTCGCGGATCAGGCGCAGCACTATTCCGACCAGCTGTCGCAAACGGCGGCGGCGATCAGCGCGCATGGGCTGGGAGGGGGCGCGGTCGATCCGGTCGTTTTCCGCCTCGCCATCTTCGTTATGGCGGTGTTCGTCGGCTACTACGTGGTCTGGTCGGTGACGCCCGCCTTGCATACGCCGCTGATGTCAGTGACAAACGCCATCTCCTCAGTGATCGTCGTCGGCGCGCTGCTCTCGGTCGGCGTCGAGCAGTCGGGTGCGAGCGACGACGGCTCCGGCGTCGCAAGATGGTTCGGCTTCATCGCGCTCATGCTCGCGAGCGTGAACATATTCGGCGGCTTCCTCGTCACCGAACGCATGCTCTCCATGTATAAAAAGAAGGGCTGACGCAAATGAGCGCCAATCTCTCAGCCCTTCTCTATCTCGCCGCCGGCGTGCTTTTCATTCTGGCGTTGCGGGGGCTTTCCTCGCCAGCGACGTCGCGCCAAGGCAATCGCTACGGCATGATCGGCATGGCGGTCGCGGTTGCGACGACATTGCTTTTCCATTTGCCGCCCCTCTTCGGCTTGGTGCTGATCGTCGTCGGCGCAGCGGCCGGTGGCGGCGTGGGCGCCTATGTGGCGCAACGCATCCCGATGACGGCGATGCCGGAGCTTGTCGCCTTCTTCCATTCGCTCGTCGGACTTGCCGCCGTGCTGGTCGCCGGCAGCGCCTTTTTCGCGCCGCAGGCGTTCGGCATCGGCCAGCCAGGGCATATCGAAGGCGGCAGCCTGTTTGAGATGTCGCTCGGCGCGGCGATCGGCGCGGTTACTTTCACCGGCTCTATCATAGCCTTTTTGAAGCTTTCCGAGCGCATGAGCGGTAAGCCCATCCTGCTGCCCGAGCGTCACACGATCAATATTATGCTGGGCGCGGCGCTGGCGGCGCTGATCCTGCTTTTCGTGACGACAGAGTCGGGCCTCTGGTTCTTTCTGCTGATCCTCGTCTCGCTAGCGCTGGGCGTCACGCTCATCATTCCGATCGGCGGCGCCGATATGCCGGTCGTCGTCTCCATGCTCAACTCCTATTCGGGATGGGCGGCGGCGGGCATCGGCTTCACGCTCGGCAATCTCGCGCTCATCGTCACGGGCGCGCTCGTCGGCTCGTCGGGCGCCATCCTCTCCTACATCATGTGCAAGGGGATGAACCGCAGCTTCATCTCGGTGATTCTCGGCGGCTTTGGCGGCGAGACGGCGGGGCCGAGCGGCGCCAAGGAGACGCGCAACGTCAAGCAGGGCTCGCCCGAGGACGCCGCCTATATCATGCAGAACTCCGGAAAGATCATCATCGTGCCGGGCTACGGCATGGCGGTGGCGCAGGCCCAGCATGCGCTGCGCGAGATGGCGGATTTGCTGAAGAAGGAAGGTGTGGACATCAGCTACGCTATCCATCCCGTCGCAGGCCGCATGCCGGGCCATATGAATGTGCTGCTTGCGGAAGCCAATGTGCCTTACGACGAAGTCTTCGAGCTCGACGACATCAACTCACAATTCGCCCAGGCGGACGTCGCATTCGTGATCGGCGCCAATGACGTGACGAACCCTGCGGCGAAGACGGACAAAACCTCGCCCATCTATGGGATGCCGATCCTCGACGTCGAACGGGCGAAGACGGTGCTGTTCCTGAAGCGCGGTATGGGCTCGGGCTATGCGGGGGTGGAGAACGAGCTGTTCTTCCGGCCCAATACGATGATGCTGTTCGGGGACGCGAAAAAGACCGTGGAGGCCATCGTCAAGGCGCTGGCGCATTAAGACAGAAGCGTCATTCCCGACGCTCGCGAAGCGAGCGATCAGGAATCCAGAGTCTCAGGCGCGTGCGTTTGCTCTGGATTCCCGGTCAGGCCTTTGGCCTGCCGGGAATGACAGGTTTTGCGTCGCAGGGATTAAAAACGAAAACGCCGGGGAGCGATCCCCGGCGTTTCCGCATCAATTGATCGAGAAGGTCGCTGGCTGGAACCAGTTCGTCATATCCGGCAACCCGCCCTCGTTGTCGACATAGAAAACGCCGCGCTCGGGATGCTTATCCGCGCCGTAGTCATATTTGGCGGAGACATAGAAAGTCCGCTGCGGGAAGGGATGATAGAGGTAATATTTGTAGTTGCCGACATTGTCGATGCCGAAGTCGAACGACCAGCGGTTGTTCCATTTGTAGTTGATCTTTGTATCGACAATGAAGAAGCGGTCGAAGGCTCCGAAGACGCCATGCGCAATGTCGTTGTTGGAGAGCGTCGACCACATGCGGTCCTGCCAGCGTGCGGCGACAGTGAAGGCCCAATTGTCGTCTGGGCGATAGGTCGCCACGCCCGTCCAACGCCATTTGGGCACATAGGGAACATTCTTGCCGGCGACCGACAGAATGGCGTTGTCGAGATTGTTGCCGCCTGACGGCGACCAGTTTGGATCGGAGATGATGCGCGAATTGACGTAGGTGACGCTGCCCATCAGCTCGAGACCCTTGATGAGCACATTGTCCTTGCTCGCCGCCAATTCGACGCCGCTGTTTCGAATGCGCGAGACATTTACATTGCTCGAGGTCAGCGTCGCCAGCGGCCCCTGCGTCACATAGATGCTCTGGGAAATGATCGCGTCGCGCACTTCTTCGTCGAAGAGCGACACGCGCGCCGTTCCATCCGGGCCGATCTTGCGTTCCACCGTGAGCTCCTTGGTGAGAGCGACCTCAGGGCGCAAATTCGGGTTCGGATTGGCGGCCAGGGCGGAGCCTGTGAGCGAGGTGATGTTGTAGAGTTCCTTGGCCGTCGGGAAGCGGTTCGCCATGCCGACGGACGCCGTCACGGTCCATTTGTCGTCAGGAGTCCACTGGAACGAACCCTTGGGCGAGAAGCGGGTGGAGTAAAGGTTGGGTTGGTAGAGTGGCAGCTGGCTCGCGAAGCTGGCCGTGGAGCCGAGGCCGACCGCATTTATGTTGTTGAGCTGCTGATTATAGCCATTCGAAGCGACCCAGTGCTCGCCGCGCAGGCCCACGGTGAATTTGTAATTGTCGGTGATCTTCCAGGCGTCCTGCACCCACAGAGCCTGCGTGCGGGTGGTGCCGTTGCCGATCGAGGCGACCGCCCCCAAGGACGACGCCGTGCCAGCGGTCCAATTGGTCGTGAGCCAGGTCGGGTTGTTGAGATGGAACTGGTCGCCATGCAGGCCGAAGCTAATGTCGTGGCCGGCGAGGGCGCCCTCCGGGCGAAGAATGCCCTTCATATCGAAGAGCGTCCAATAGGTGCCCGTATAGACGGCGTTTTTGCCGGTCTGCGTGTAGCCGCCGAAGGGAACCGCCGCGCTATAGGGCGCGACCTGATCCGATTGCAGATAGGTGAAGTTGGACGCGGAGATTTCCCAGTCGAAAAGGCCGCCGGTGTTGCTCCGCACCGCCGCGGCGTTGGTCAGGATCTTCTCCTGAACCCGGTAGTAGCCGGCGCCGAAGCTCTGCAGAACCGCGTTTGTGAGCGCTAGCGGGCTGGTTTTGCTCTGCACCCCGCCGCCGAAGTAGGGCCCGTATCCGGAAACGAGATAATTCTCTGGGGTCGACGTCCCGTCATTGGACCAGAAGCCCAGAGTATAGGTCGCACGGATGGTCGGCGAGAAGTCGTAGGCGAGTTTGAGCTTGGCGTTGACTTGGTCGTTTGCGAGATTTCCGGCGGTGCCGAGCACGGCCGCCGGCGCGCCGAATTTGGTCGTCGCGAAATAGGTTCCTGGGTAATTATAGAAATTCGCCGCTACGCCGGGCGCCTGGGTGATGTAGGTCAGCGGCTGCTGCGAGCCGCGCTGCCAATTGCCGGACAGCGACCAGGAGAGGTCGCCGATTTTATCGCCCATGAAGGCGCTGGTGACATTGTTGACGAAGCCCTTCGACGTCCCGTACTGCGAGAAATCCTGAACGGCGAGCGTGTCCTTGATCGACACTTCCAGCTTCTCGGGCATCCGCGTCGTGATCTTCAGCACGCCGCCCATCGAGTTGCCGGGATATTGCGCCGAATAGGGGCCATAGAGGAAGTCGACGCGTTCGATCTCTTCGGGCGCGACGAGGCCCCAGCGCGGCGCGCCGATCGTGTTGTCGTTGCCAACCAGCGCCGTGAGCAGAAGATCGTCGGCGTAAACCAGGCTACGGGCGGAAGAATTAATGCCCCAGGTGCGGGTCTGCAGCACGGCCTGCGTGTCGCCGTTATTGCGTTTGCGCACGAAAAGGCCCGGCATGTATTTCACCGCGTCTTCCGTGTCGACGATGTTTACCTGCCGTTCGATCTGTTTGCGCGTGACGCTCGCGACCGTGTTCGGCAATTGCCATTTTTCGACGAAGGCGGGACGGCCGTCCGGCAGGGTCGGCGACCAGCGCGAGACGATCGGCGACGGCGCGGGGGCTGGCGCGCTCACGACGCCGGGCCGCACGGCGACTGGTCCGGCGGCGCGAGCAGGCGCGGAGCTCCGCGCGGGCGCATGATGCTGGCCGCTGACGTCGATAGTCGGGAGCGTGTGGGTTGCCTGCGCAGGCGACAGAGCGGCGAAAGTTAAAGCGCAGGCGGAAACGCCGCGCAGAAGGTGGTGGCGGTACATTGTCGTTGTTCCCTCTTCGCGCCGGACAAAGCGGCGCGTCTGATCCCGGCGCAGCGCGCCGTTACGCGAATTCGGAGCGGATCAGACCCGGGCGGGCGACGCTCGGGCGGGCGCGTTTCGATTGAAGATCTTTCCCAGCGGGGAGGCGGCCGATTCCGCAGCCTCGATCCGCCAGTAGGGCTCGAGACGCCGCGCGGGCAGGGACGGCGCATCGCTGTCGATCGCCGTGAGGCCAAGCTGGCAGAGAGAGCAGGAGGCGTGGTCATGCGGCGTCGGAGCGCCGAAAGGAGCGCCCCTGCCGCCACGCGCGTCGGTTGCCGCGACGATCGCCGCCTGCCTATGACAACCGGCATAGCCTTCGCGCGCCGCGGCGGCGCCCCATAGGGACGCGCCGAGCTGTGTCAGCAATGCGACACAGACGATCAGCGATGCGAGTAGCCTTTGACGCATGGGCCGCCGGTTGGTTGTTCGAAACCATGCGGCGATTGCGAAAGAGGCGCCCCACGGCGTCATCGCAATTTTGATTGGTGACGTTAACCTTGATTGCGCGACGCGGGAAACTCTGCCGTTGCTCGCGAGGCATTCCAAGATTGCTTGCGTTGTCAGAAATCAAAAAATCCATTAAGAGACTTTTATGTCACACATGCGCGACATGGGCGAAAGAATACGCGTGGCGATAGTAATCGCCGCGGTATGGGCGTTGATGTTCGGCGTGTCCGCGTCAGGCGCGGCGGCTGCAAGCGCCGCTGACATCATCTTAAAAAACAATGATAAGGCGGGCGTCGGCCTTTTCGCTTGCTTCAAGCGTCATATGACGCAGCGCGCCGACGCCGCGAGCGACAAGGCGCCCGGGACCGATCACGCCGGCAAGCATCTTTGCCCGTGTTGTCTTGCGGCGAGCGTGGCGGCGGCCGTCCTGCCAGAGCGGCTCGCGCCGGTTTTGCGGCCGCTGCAGGCGCAGACGCCGGTTTCCTATTGCTTGGTCGCGCCATCCGCCCCGGACGGTTACTCCTCGCCGTCCATCAACGGGGCCCGAGCGCCACCTTCTGTAATTTAGAAACTTTCCGATCGGCGGACCGTAGCGCTGGCTCATGCGCTGCATGCGGGTAAGATCGCCGATCACAGACGCTTCACGCGTCCAGATCACAATAAAACAATGTCAGACGCCGCTGCTGCTTCGCGCACGCCGTCGAGAATGAGTGAGTTCTATGGATCATACCTCGCTTTCCCCGCTCGCCATGTTTCTCAACGCCGGCCCCGTCGGCAAGGTCGTCATGGCGGCTCTGCTTCTCGCCTCTGTCTGGACCTGGGTCCTGATCGTCGAAGGCGCCGTAGCGGTCGTCCGCATCGCCAAGGCGACCAAGGAGGCGCGTGCGGGCGGGCCGGTCGGCCTTCTCGAGCCGATCGCCGCCGCTGGCCGCGAAGCTTTCGCGCTCGATCTTCCCGATGAGACGACCGGCGACAAACGTGAGCGAATTGCTGAAAATATGAGCCGCGCCGCTCGCGAATTCCTCACCAAAGCCGAGGGCGGCCTGCCCAATCTCGCCGTGATCTCCTCGGTCGCGCCCTTCGTCGGCCTCTTCGGCACGGTTTGGGGCATTATGACGAGCTTCGCCGGCATTGCGCAGTCTCAGGACACCAGCCTCGCGGTCGTCGCGCCCGGCATCGCGGAAGCGCTCGCCGCCACCGCCTATGGCCTCGCGGCCGCCATTCCGGCTTCGGTCGGCTATAACCGGATCGGCTCCTCCTTCTCGCGCCTCGGCCAGCAGGTCGCGCATTACATCGAAGACGAGGCGCTGCGCATGACCAGCGCGCCGAACGCCCGCCGTTCGCAGAAGGAGGCCGCATAAATGGCGCTCCCGACCCGCTTCAAGAACAACAACGATCTTTATCAGCCGCTTGCCGACATCAATGTCACGCCGCTCGTCGACGTGATGCTGGTGCTGCTCATCATCTTCATGGTGACCGCGCCGCTGCTCGCCAAGGGCGTGAAGGTCAATCTGCCTCAGGCCAGCGCCGCGCAGCCGATCAATCAGAAAGACCCGATCGTGGTCACGGTCGGCAAGGACGGCAAGGTGTCGCTCGGCGCCGATCTCGTGTCCGAGGACGCGCTCATCGACGGCATCCGCGCGATGATGGGCGACGACGCCACCCGCGTGGTGCATGTGCGCGGCGATACCGAGGCGGTCTACGGCGAAGTTGTCGCGGTGATGGACAGGCTCGCGACGAATGGCATCACGCATATCGCCATCATGACGAATTCGCGCAGCAAGACCGGCGGGGCCGCAAAAGCCGCGGCGCCAGCAGCGCCGGCGCCGGCGGGAGGGGCGGCGAAATGACCGACTTCGCCCTCAGCCCCGATTACGCGGGCGAGCCCGACGAGCCGCAAGGCGCGCCGCCGGTCAACCCGCCCTGGCTGCGCCCCGTCGCCGTCACGGCGATCGTGGCCGCGCATCTCGCCGTCTTCGCCGCCTTCCTGTTCGCGCCGGCGCCCAAGACGATCTCGCTCGACTCGCTCAGCATGGATCTCGTCCAGGAAGGCGACTTTATCGAGCAGCAGGAAGTGAGCGCTGCGGAAGACACGCCTCCGCCAGTCGCCGTCGAGCAGCCGGAGCTCGCTTTGCCGCCGCCGGTGGTGATGGCGCCGGACGCCATCCCGCTCGCGATGAAGAAGGACGACGCCGAGAAGCTGGAGAAAAAGCAGGAGGAGCGCAAGGAAATCGAGCGCGCCGAGCAGCGCCGCGAGGCGCAGGCCCGCCGTCACGCCGGCGCCCCGAACGGTGGCGCCGCCGCTAGCGGCGCGTCGCAGGCGAGCTGCCTTGCCCATGTGGCCGCTTCGCTGCGCCAGCATACTCCGGGGGCCACCAGCCTCGGTTCCGGCACGGCCCAGGTGACTTTCCATGTGAATGTCGGCGGCGGCATTTCGGGCGTCTCGGCGTCGGGCTCGACCCCGGCGCATGCGGCGCTGGCGCGGCGGATCGTGGCCTCTGCGCGGGGCCCGGGCAGCTGCGCCTCCGCTTTTGTGAGCCAGGCTTTCGCCTTCCATTGACGTTTGTCGGCGGACTCGCAAGGGCCCGCCGCTTCTCTTATTGGAAGCTTGCCATGAACGTACTCCTCAGCGGGCGCGTCGCATTTTTATGCGCGCTCGCCCTTGCCAGCGCGGCGCGGGCAGAGGCGCCCAAGCCGTCCCCCACCCCAGCTCCCGCCACCGCGCCAAAACCAGTCGCGCCTGCGCCGGCCGCTCCTAAGCCGGCGCCCCAAACGGCGCCGGCATCCGCGTCGGGCATGTCGGAAAGCAAATATCTCAGTCTGCTCTACGCCGAGATCGCCAAGCATACGCCGGAAGAAAACGCCGCCGGGCCGGGCGAGGTGACGGCCAGCTTCATCGTCGGGGCCTCGGGCAAGATCGAGAAGGTGACGATCGACAAGACGACGAGCCCGGCCCACGCCGAGGTCGTGAAAAAAATACTGGCGACGGTCGTCGCGCCTCCGCCACCGGGCGGCGCAATGGATGTCGGCCAGACGTTCAAGTTCCGCTGACGAATTAATTCGAGCGAAGGGATGGAGCCGATGGCCATTTTGCGCCTCATGATCGTATCGGCGGCCGCGTTCGCCTTGACTGGCGCCGCCGCCGCCGAGCAAGCCGCGCCACCGCCGCCCGCCGCCGCGGGTCATCAACATGTCGCCTGCGCCGAGCCGAAGCCTCATTGCGCCATGACGGTCAATCCGGCGTTCGACGCCAAAGGGAGGCTCTGGGTCGCTTACGCGGTCGGAAAGACGGTCTATGTCGCCTCGTCCGCGGATGGGGCCAAAAGCTTTTCGGCGCCTGTCGAGATCGCATCGGCCGTCGACGGCGTCATCGACGCCCATGGCGACGCGCGGCCGAAGATTGTCGCCCTCGACGATGGATCGCTGCTCGCGAGCTATACCACGCGGCCCGACAAGCAGATGATCGGCACGATCTTCACGGCGCATTCGACCGATGGCGGCAAAAGCTTCTCGACGCCGCAGGCGATGCTCACAGCCGGCGGGCAGCGTTTCGAGACTTTCGTCGTCACGCCCAAAGGGCGGATCTATGCCGGCTGGCTCGACAAGACCAACGCTCTGAAGGCCAAGGCCGAGGGCAAGGAATTCGAGGGCAGCGGCGTCGCCTTCGCCTGGTCGGACGATAAAGGCCAGACCTTCGCCGGCAAGAAAATCCTGATGGATCACGCCTGCGAATGTTGCCGCATGTCCGCGGCGCTCGATCGCGACGGCCTGCCGGTGTTTCTGTGGCGGCAGGTTTTCGACGGCAATATTCGCGACCACTACGCCGCGAAGCTCTCCGCCGATGGCGCGTCTCTCTCGGGTGGTCGCGTTTCCGACGATAATTGGGCGATCAATTCCTGCCCGCATCACGGCCCTGGCCTTGCCGTCGACGCCCGTGGCGGATGGCATGCGGTCTGGTTCACCAAGGGGCAGAACCGGCAGGGGCTTTTCTACGGGCGTAGCGACGACGGCGGAAAGAGCTTCTCCAGTCCGGAGAAGTTCGGCGACGACGCCAAGGCGCCGGGCCATCCGGTCGTGCTCGCGGCGAAAGACCGTCTCTACCGGGTCTGGAAGGAGTTCGACGGGACGACGACAACTCTCCCGATGCAGCTCTCGCGAGATGGCGGCAGGAGCTGGAGCGTGCCAAAGATACTCGCGCAGACGGACGACGCTTCGGACCACCCGGAGCTCGTCGCTTACAAGGGGGCGGCTTATCTCTCTTGGGTCACCCATAAGGAAGGCTACCGCTTGCTGCCGCTTCCCCGCGACGAGAAGAGCGCAGCAGTGCGATGAGAATGATGTTCGTCACTTTGCTTGCAGCCTGTCATTCCCGACGCGCGCAACGCGATCGGGAATCTAGGAGCGACTTTCGCGTCGCTGCTCTCGATTCCCGGTCGAGCCTTCGGCTCGGCGGGAATGACAGACGAAATAATCTCGCAGTTCGCCTGTCCATCTCGGCCTTCATCGCGTTCGCCGCTCCGAGCGCCCTCGCGCTCGACTTCAAGCCCTATGGCCGCGGCGCCTTTTCGCAGATCGCCAAGGCGCATGCCGGGCGGCCGCTAATGATTCACTTCTGGTCCGTCACTTGCCCCCCTTGCCTCGCCGAGCTGGCGCAGTGGGCGAAGATCGAGGCCGAGCGCAAAGATGTCGACATCGTCTTCGTCAATGTCGATAGCGAGGAGGATCGCGCGCGGGCGGCGACGCGCGCCGAAAAAGCTGGGCTCGGCAAGGCGGTTCATTATGGTTTTGCCGATGATTTCGTCGAGAAGCTCTATTTCGAGGCCGAAACAACATGGCGCGGGGAACTGCCTTTTACCGCGTTGGTGGCGCCCGGTGGCGGCGTCGTCGCGGTGACGGGCGCCATTGACGATCCACTCGTTCTACAGTGGCTGGAAAAACATAGATAAGCGCTGCCAGAAAATCCGGCGTCGGCGAAAGCAAACCTTTCCCGCGTAATCGGGCCAGACTTCTGACAAAGTAGCGGTGACGCCCCTCGTGCTTCGAGACGCCTGCTGCGCAGGCTCCTCAGCATGAGGAGCTTCTGTAAATTCGTAAAACGCTTAGGCCTCATCCTGAGGAGCGAGCGAAGCTCGCGTCTCGAAGGACGAGGCCGCCTGGGAGGTTCGTCAACCAACTGACCTTTCCCGCCTAAGCGGGAAAGGCGCTCTTTAGTATGGGCCTTTCAGGCGACGCCCTTTGCGTTCAGATAAGGGCCGTAAAGCTTGTCGATGTTCGGGATGTGGTCCGTTAGCCAACCGACCACGAAGGCGGCCGTCTCTCCGGTTACTTCAGTTTCGCCTGCATGAAATTTCTTCTGCAGATCCGCGCATGTTTCGACCAGCTTGTCATGTTCGGCTTTGTGGCCGGCGGCCGCCGGGTAGCCATATTGCGCAAAATTCGCTTCCTCCGCAGCGAAATGCTTCACAACGTAATCGATGAGCGCATCGAGCTCCTTGCCGATCGCCGTTCTGTCGCCGCTGGCGACGGCGTCGCCCAGCACATTGACTAGCCTGAATATTTCTTGATGCTCCGCATCATGCGCGCTGACGTTGGTCGCAAACTGTTCCTTAGTCCAGGTGATAAGCGACATGCAGTTTCCTCCACACCAACGCCCCTTGCGCCCCTGTTTCTCGACGAGCGCGCTTTAGTGAAAGCTGCATGCGCAATCTCGTCGCGCGCGCACTTTGACGCGATGAGACGAGGCTGTAATTGACGGGCGTCAATACGAGACAATGTGACGCGCCATGCGCACTCGTCTCGAAGAAAATCCACGAACCGCTGTCAGATTCTGCGCATAACAAGCGTGCTGCCTTCGGCGCGCAGCTCGATAATTGGACAGCGTTCCTGCGGGTCGATGACGCAGGCGGCGCCCGCACCCAAGGCGATGACGGCGGTGATCGCGCCATTGTCGAGCAGTCTGGCGCGCGCGAGATCGCCAAGGACGGAGACCGGCGCGATCAACCGCGCCGGCCCGAGCGCATCGAGCGTTTCGAGAAAATGCGCGGCCGTGAAAGGCGCAAGAAAATGTAGCGGCGCGCCTGATAGCAACGCCGCGAGCGGGCCCGCGATAAGAGCGGAGAGCGAGCTTGGCGCATAGAGCGAAAGAATAGGAGCCTCTCCCGCCGCGCGAGTCGCGCGCACGAGATCGAGCGCCGCGCCGAGCAGCGCGCTTTGTGAGACGAAGTGAACATTCCCGCCCTCGTCGAGCGCGCCGATATCGTGGCGTTCGTCGTCGCTCCAATCATCGGAGAGCGGCACGCGCGGCGAAATTTGAGCGGCGAGCGCTTGCGCCGAAAAATCGGCGGCGCCGTCCAGCGCGCCGTGAAGCGCGCCGATGACGCACAACGAGGGCGTATCAGCGGCGATCTCGAGCAGCGCCTCTTCGAAATCGAGGCCGCAAATTTGCGCCGGCGCGAAAAGCGCTCCGATCTGCAATGTCTTCGCCGCGCGAGCAATGGCGCTAAGCGAGTGGGGGAGAGGCATGGGCGCGAGGGTCGGCGCGAGACCCGCTGCGAGCGCGCCGACGAGCGCCACAAAGGCCTGGGAGCCGGGCGGACAGCAGATAAGAATCTTCTCGCCGCGCGCTAGATCGAGACTACGCAGCTTCGAGAGGCAGGCGCCGACGCGCTGGTATAGATCGGCGTAGGTCACATCGTCTCTGACGCCCTCTATATGATCCAGAAAAGCAAGCCCGCCGGGACGCGGCCTTGCGGCGCCGGCGACGAGCGCGTCGAAGCCGAACTGCGTCAACGGATGGGCGCGTACGAGCGCCGCTTCCTCTTCTTCGGAAACGGCGGCGCGGACGATCATGGGGTTTTCCTCCACCAGCTCTCGAGCGTCGGACCAAAGAGCGGCGCCGCGTAACGCGGCAAGCGCCCGGGACGCGCAATGTCGGTCGAATGTGCGATCCATTGTTCGGAGGCGTGAAACAAAGGCACGACATAAAAGCCCGAGAGCAGCACGCGGTCATAGGCGCGCACCGCCGCGACGAAATCCTCCTGGCTTTGCGCCGAGAGTAGCGCGGCGATCAGCGCGTCGATCGCGGGCGAGGCGGCGCCGGCGAGATTGAAAGAGGATTCCTGCTTCGCGCTTGCCGAGCCCCACCGCATGCGCTGCTCATTGCCGGGCGAGGCGGACGCCAGATACTGCCCGATCATCATGTCGAAATCGAACTTCTGGCGCCGGCGCTGATATTGCACTTCGTCGACGAGCCTGACGCGCGCCTCGACGCCGATGCGCGCGAGAGACGCTGCATAATTGAGCGCGAGACGCTCCTGATTGCGGTCCTTGACCATGATTTCGAAGGAAACGGGCTCGCCATCCTTAGCGAGCTTGTCGCCGTCGACGCGGTAGCCGGCGCTTGCCAGCAATTCGAGTGCGCGCTTGGCCATTTCGCGGTCGCGGCCCGAACCGTCGTTGATCGGCGGACGCCATTTTCCGTCGAGAATATCCGCGCGCACCGCGTCGGGGTAGCGCACCAGAAGAGCGCGCTCTTTCTCGCTCGCCGGACGGCCGGAGGAGGAAAGCTCCGATTCGTCGAAGAAGCTTTTCGTGCGCGTGTAGAGGTTCGAGTAGAGGTTGGCGTTGACCCACTCGAAATCGAACATCATGCCGAGCGCCTCGCGCAACCGGATGTCGGTGAAGATCGGGCGTCGCGTATTGAAGACGAAGCCTTCGAGCCCCTTGGGGTTCTCGTTCTTCAGCGTCTCCGTCGCAACGCGGCCCTCGCGCAGCGCGGGGAAGTCGTAACCGGTGGACCAACGCGTCGTGCTGGTTTCCTCGCGATAGTCGAGCAGGCCGGCCTTGAAGGCCTCGAACAGCGAATTTCCGTCGCGGAAATATTGGATGTCGATCTCGTCGAAATTGTAGAAACCGCGCTGGCTCGGGACGTCCGCGCCCCAATAATTCGGAGCGCGCTTCAAAAGCAGCCGCGCGCCGGCCTGAGCGTCCGCGACGATATAAGGGCCGGAGCCAACAGGCTTGGCGAGCGTCGCGTCGGAGAAGCGCTCGAGGTCGGTCGCATGTTTCGGCAGCACCGGCATGATGGCGAGAATGAGCGGCAGCTCGCGATCGCCGACGCCGGTCAGATCATAAGAGACGGTCTGCGCATCGGGCGCCGTGATGGCTTTGACGAGCCCATAGGCGATGCGCTGCTGCGGGCGGCCCTTCGATTTGAGGAGGTCGAAGGAGAACAGCACGTCTTCCGAGGTGATGGGCTTGCCGTCCGAGAAATGCGCGCGCGGGTCGAGATGGAAGGTCACGCGCGCGCGGGCGGCGTCGATGTCGAGCGATTGGGCGATGAGCGGATAGAGCGTGAAGGGCTCGTCCTGCGACCGCGCCATCATTCCTTGAAAGACATTGCCGACGAGGCCCTGGGCTGTGGAGCCGGATTTCAGATTGAAGGGGTTGAGGCTGTCGAATGTCCCCGCAAGGCCGACGCGCAGCTTGCCGCCCTTCTTCGCCTGTGGGTCGGCGTAAGGGAAATGATCGAAGTCTGGCGGCAGCGCCGGCGCGCCATGCGTCGCCAGGCCGTGCGTAGGTTCGTCCGCGGCGAGCGGACCGATGGCCGCGAAAAGCGCCGCAAGGACGAGGCAGGGGAGGCGGCGCCTCTTCTGGCGGCCGCGAATCGCGGAAGAGATCATGCCTCGACAATAGTCGAACCTATGGCGGCAAGAAGCCAAGAGCAGGCCTCATTCCGCCGCATTTATGAAATTTTAACGTTATCGGCGCGCGTCGGGCTGTCCGCGCGCCCAGGACCCGCTGGAATTTGCCGCGGCGACACGGTAAGAGCTTTGCCGTCGATCCGGCGCGGCGGCTGCGCCGGGGGAGAACCGCGATCGGGGCATGCGTTCCAGGCCGTTCCATCTTTTCGCCCGCGCAGGTGGGCGGCGCCCGCGAGGCGCGGCAACAACAGCTGTTTACGAAGCCGGAAAGGCGCCGGCTGGAGAACAATCGAAAGGGACTTCGGAAATGTCGAACCTCTTCTCGCGGTCCGCCGCGGTCGCGCTGGCAGGCGCTTTCCTGCTCGCTGGCGTTTCGGCGCATGCCCAGCAGGCTCCGGCCGCAGGCGGCGCGCCGGCCGCTGCCGGACAGCAACCTGCCGCTGGCGGCCCCATCACCGCCACGCTGCAGGCGGTGCAGGCCGACTGGACCAAGGTCTGCGGCAACGACCCGACGACCAAGAAGGAAGTCTGCTACACGACCCGCGATTTCGGCGCCGCCGCCAAGGAAGGCGACGCTCCGCAGCCGCTGCTCGCGCTGGCGGTCTACGACCCCAAGGGCGACGACACCAAGATCATCCGCCTGCTCCTGCCGCCGGGCCTCATGCTGAAGCCGGGCTTCCGGTTTGCGATCGACAAGGGGGCCATGGAGGCCGGCGCCTTTGAGATCTGCTTCCCGAACGGCTGCTTTGCCGAGGCGAAGGTCAAGAAGGCCTCGGTCGACAGCATGAAGAAGGCCCAGCAGATGACGGTCATCGTCAAGAACCAGGCCAATACCGAGGTCACTTTCTATTTGCCCCTGAACGACTTCGGCAAAGCCTTCGACGGCCCGGCGATCGATCCCAAGGTGCTTGAGGAGCAGCAGAAGAAGCTGCAGGAAGAGCTGCAGAAGAAGGCCGAGGAAGAGCGCAAGAAGCTCGAAGCCAAGAGCGCCGCGCCGTCTGCGGCTCCTGCGCCGGCTGGGAAGAAGTAAGCGCTTTCTCTCTAACGGATAAAGAAACGCCCGCATCACGCATGCGGGCGTTTTCTTTTGGGGCTGGGGAAGAAGGCCGGGGATTGCGAGAAGTTGATCCTGCGCGCGTCCCGAAGCATGGCGACGGCAGCGTGCGCCGTACCCGTCATTGCGAGGAGCAAAGCGACGAAGCAATCCATACAGCCAGGCGGCTCTGGATTGCTTCGTCGCTTGCGCTCCTCGCAATGTGACGATGGCGGGGAAATTTAGTGCCGCTTCGCCTCGCGTATGCGATAGACGCCGTCTTCATCGCGAGCGAAAGTCTCTTCGACCTGCGGGTGGCGGACGGGCTCGCCGGATGTGTCGGGCATGAGATTCTGCTCCGATACATAGGCGACATATTCGGTTTCGGCGTTTTCCGCGAAGAGGTGGTAGAAAGGCTGGTCCTTGCTCGGACGCAAATCCTCTGGAATCGACAGCCACCATTCCTCGGTGTTGGCGAACACCGGGTCGACGTCATAGATGACGCCCCGGAACGGATAGCGACGGTGTTTCACGACCTGACCGATCGCAAATTTGGCAATGCTCTCTCGCGGCATTCTTACGACGCCTTTAACGCAGATTTTACTGCAGCATTTGGTAGCGCAGCGCCCTCGGCGCCGTCAACGGCGTCGAGAGGGAGCAATCATAGTGATGTTGAATCAGGCCTTTAGTGCGGCGACGCCGGGGAGAGTCTTGCCCTCGAGCCATTCGAGGAAGGCGCCGCCAGCCGTCGACACGTAAGAGAACTCCTGGGCGGCGTGGGCCTGATTGAGCGCCGCGACCGTGTCGCCACCGCCTGCGACCGATAGGAGCTTCCCTTCCACCGTCAGGCGCGCTGCCGTCTGCGCGACGGCGTTGGTGCCCTCCTCGAAGGGCGGCAGTTCGAAGGCGCCGAAGGGGCCGTTCCAGACGAGCGTCTTGCATTGGACAAGAAGAGTTTCGACCTGCGCCACGGATTTGGGGCCAACGTCGAGGATCATATCGTCCGCGCCGACATGGTCCACCGAGACGATATGCGACGGCGCATGGGCCTTGAATTTCTGCGCGACAGTGGCGTCGACTGGCAGAACGATCGTGCAATTGGCTGCTTTCGCCTTTTCGAGAATCTCGCGCGCCGTTTCGGCGAGGTCGTGCTCGCAAAGCGACTTGCCGACCGCCTTGCCCTGCGCGGCGAGAAAGGTATTCGCCATGCCGCCGCCTATGACCAGGAAATCGACCTTATCGACGAGATTGCCGAGCAATTCCAGCTTGGTGGAAACCTTGGCGCCGCCGACGACCGCCATCACCGGCCGCGCCGGATTGGCGAGCGCCGATTCGAGCGCCTCCAGCTCCGCCTGCATGGTGCGTCCCGCGATGGCGGGGAGCTTATGGGCGAGGCCTTCCGTGGTGGCGTGGGCGCGATGCGCGGCGGAGAAGGCGTCATTGACGAAGACGTCGCCGAGCGCCGCGACTTCCTCGACGAAGGCGGGGTCGTTCTTCTCCTCGCCCTTATGAAAGCGGGTGTTTTCGAGGAGGACGACGTCGCCGTCCTTCATCGCCGAAACGACCGCTTCGGCCGCTTCGCCAATGCAGTCTACCGCGAAGGGAATCTGGCGCTTGAGATAATGTTCGAGGGTCGGGAGCACCTGGCGCAGCGAGTCCTCGTCGACGCGCTGGCCCTTCGGGCGGCCGAAATGCGAAAGCAGAATGACCTTGCCGCCCTTGCCGGCGATCTCATTGATCGTCGGCAGAATGCGCTCGATGCGGGTCGCGTCGGTGACGCGCCCCTCCTCCATCGGCACGTTGAGATCGACGCGCAGCAGAACGCGTTTGCCTTTGACGTCGACGCTGTCGAGGGTGCGGAAGGAGGTCATCTTGCGCGGCTCCAATGGTCGTCAGAAAAGAGAACGCGGACCCTCGGGTCCGCGTCACGATGTAATGAACCGAGGTTAGATCAGCTTCCCCATCGCCGCCGCCGTATCCGTCATGCGGCCCGAGAAGCCCCATTCATTGTCGTACCAGCTCAAGATGGAGACAAGGTTTCCGTCCATCACCTTGGTCTGGTCGAGATGGAAGGTCGAGGAGGCCGGGCAATGGTTGAAATCGCAGGAGACGAGCTTCTCCGACGTGTAAGCAAGCACGCCCTTCATCGGACCGTCGGCCGCCGCCTTGATGGCCGCGTGGATTTCGTCCTTGGTCGTCGGCCGCTTGGCGACGAACTTCAGATCCACGGCGGAAACGTTCGGCGTCGGCACGCGGATCGCATAGCCGTCGAGCTTGCCGTTGAGCTCCGGCAGCACGAGACCCACGGCCTTGGCGGCGCCCGTCGAGGTCGGGATCATCGAGAGAGCCGCGGCTCGGGCGCGATAGAGGTCCTTGTGGAAGGTGTCGAGCGTCGGCTGGTCGCCGGTATAGGAGTGGATCGTCGTCATGATCCCCTTCTCGATGCCGATGGCGTCGTTGAGGACCTTGGCGACCGGCGCGAGGCAGTTGGTCGTGCAGGAGGCGTTGGAGACGACCAGATGATCCTTGGTCAGTCTGTCATGATTGACGCCATAGACGACCGTGAGGTCTGCGCCGTCGCCGGGAGCGGAAACGAGCACGCGCTTGGCGCCCGCTTCGAGCAACATCTTCGCCTTGTCGCGCGCGGTGAAGAGGCCGGTGCACTCCATCGCGACGTCAACGCCGAGCGCCTTGTAGGGCAGCTCCGCCGGGTTCTTGATGGCGGTGACCTTGATGGGGCCGCGACCAACGTCGATCGTGTCGCCCTCGACCTTCACCTGATGGGGGAAACGGCCATGGACCGAGTCGTAGCGCAACAGATGGGCGTTGGTTTCGACCGGGCCCAGATCGTTGATGCTCACGACCTCGAGATCGGTGCGGCCAGATTCGACGATGTAGCGAAGGACGTTGCGGCCGATGCGCCCGAAGCCGTTGATGGCCACTCTCACGGTCATTTGGAAAATCTCCTTCTCGCCGCTTGCTTCAAGAGGAAAGCGGCTGTCACCCGGCTGCGTCTCTCGCGCTGCGCGCCGGGCCTGGTGCGAGGCGAGGGTGTGATAGCACCTCGCGCCCCCCTGTCAACGCGTCGCCCCGCCGCGCGGCATGGTTCGTGCTGTCGATTGGCTTTTGCCCGTTTCATGCTACCAACCTGTTACGACGAATCGGCGTAGGCCAGCCGCAACCTTTTCCCCGCAAAAATAGGGCGCCGCCCGGCGATGACGCACTCCGAACAGCCTGCCGAAAAAACCGCCGAAAGGCTCGATCAGGCGCTCGGTCGCCTCGGAGCCGCTCTCGACCGGCTGGAACGAAGCATGGCTGTGAAGCTGGAGGACGATGTTTCCGCTGCGGAGCTGGAGGAGGAGCTGGATATCATGCAGGATGATCGCGGCCGTCTCGCCCTCGAGCTCGACGCGGCGCTTGCGCATGTGAGCGCTCTTGAGAAAGCGCGCGACGAAGTCCTGCGCCGGTTGGATGAGGCCGGGGCCGACGTCGTCGCCGCGCTGGGGCAGGCCAGCGGCGCGCCGGACGGGGAATAGATCGATGGCCGCCGTCATCGTCACCATCGCCGGGCGCACATACCGTCTCTCCTGCGACGACGGCGAGGAGCCGCGCCTCCAGAAACTCGCCCGTTATATCGAGAGCAAGATCCTCTCGATGAAGGACAGTTTTCGTGACGTCGGCGAACAGCGCATCGTGGTGATGGCGGCGCTGAGCGTTGCGGATGAAGCGGCCGATTCGCGCAGCAAGGCTGAGGCCTTGGAAGCGGACGTCGTCGCCCTGCGCGCCGAGCTCGACGCGGTAAGAAAAGCCGCCGCAGCGCTGGAAGAACGCGCGACGGCGGCGGTGGAAGACGCGGCGCAGCGACTGGAACGGCTCGAGGCCGATCTGCGGAAGCCTGCGGTCAGCGACGATTTTCCGTTCTGAGGAAGGACGGCGCGCCGTAAGCGGGAAGGCTTCGCGGGCGTTCCCGATGCTCGCGCAGCGAGCGATCCGGGATTCAGAACAAAAACGTTTCATGCCGTTTGCGAGCGAAGCGAAGCAATCCAGGGCCGCCGTGGCTGCCCCGGATTGCTTCGTCGCTCCGCTCCTCGCAATGACGAGAGAATGGGAGCCGCTTATCAGCAGTCGATCACTTGCCCCAGTTTTCCATGCTCACATCGTGCTTTGCCTGCTCGAGATCGTCGGCATTCTGCGAATACTGGTGATTGAGCTTTTCCGCGGTCATGGCGACCGCGCCGTCCGACATGATGGCGATCTTCATCTGCTCGGTCGCCATGCGGTTCAGTTCGTTGATCCACTGATTGAGATTGAGAAGGAGCTTGTTCTTGCGGTCCTTCTGAATTGCCTGCGAGGCGCTCGAGTCGGTCGCAACGGCGATCTCGGCCTTTGTGTCGTCGATCAGCTTGTCGAGGTCCTTGGCCTTTGCTTCCAGCGCCGCGACCTGGTCCTGCGCGCCGCCCTTGGCCTTTTCCAGCGCGGCTTCCGTCTCTTTCTTCGCCTTCTCCAGATTGTCGAGGCCGTTCTTCAGCCAGCTCGCCTGGATGTTCAGCAGCGCGTCGCGGGCGACGCCGGTAAGGTTGAAGCCGTTCGGAATCGGGAAATAGGGGCCGAGCTTGGCCGCCTCGGCAGGGGCGGCGAGGCCGAGGACGCCGGCGACGAGAATGGCGGCTGCAGCCGCACGGAGACCAGCCGGCATAGAGACGAGGCGCATATGGTTTCACTCCCGATTAAGCGCGCCGAGTTGTTCCTTGACGCGAATTCTTATGCACGGAGCTTGGGCGATCCGAGCCTGTCTTGCAAGCCCGCTTCCTGCCACACAAACGTCATGCGCCGGCGCCGCGCCGCTTGACGTGGATGGCTGTTTTGCGCGAGTCTTCACGCGCCGGGGGAGCCCCGCCCGGCGGCGGAAGGATCGCGCCGCCATGGGGCTGAGAGGCTGCGAAGCGCGTTTATGACGAACGTGGGGCGCGGCGACCCTTTGAACCTGATCCAGTTCAAATGCTGGCGGAGGGATGGTGTACAACTCCCGTAACCTTGCAGGCGCGCTATGCTAGCGCGCGTCATCGGCGCCGGCGTCGCCGGGCTTTGCGCGACCTATGCCTTGGCGCGGGCCGGGGCGCAGGTGGAGCTCGTCGAGCGTCAGACGGCGCCCGGCCAGGGCTGCTCGCGCTTTGCGGGCGGCATGATCGCGCCTTGGTGCGAACTGGAGAGCGCCGAGCCGCTCGTGGCCGAGCTTGGGCAGGAGGCGCTCGCGTTCTGGACCTCGGACATTCCAGTCGCCACGATCGCCGGAACCCTCGTCGTCGCCGCGCCGCGCGAGCGCGCGGAGCTTTTGGATTTCGCCCGGCGCACGGATCATTTCGAGCGGCTCGACGGCGCGGGCGTCGCGGCGTTCGAGCCGGATTTGGCGAATCGTTTCGACGCCGCGCTCTTCTTTGCGCGGGAGGCGCATCTCGATCCGCGCGCCGCCATGCAAGCGCTCGCGGACAGGCTCGCTGCGATGCCCAACGTCGTGCGGCATTATGGCGCGGAGGCGGATGCGCTTGCGACCCATCCCGACTGGACCATCGACTGCCGGGGGTTCGCCGCGCGCGACGCGCTCCCTCGGCTGCGCGGCGTGAAGGGCGAGATGCTGGTTTTGCGCAGCGACGAGATTGTTCTCTCCCGCCCAATTCGCATGCTGCATCCGCGCCGGCCGGTCTATGTCGTGCCGCGCGGGGAGGGTCTATTCATGGTCGGGGCGACCATGATCGAAAATGAGGAGCGCGCGCGGGTGACAGCGCGCTCCGTTGTGGAGCTTGTCAATTCCGCCTTCGCCATTCACCCGGCCTTCGCCGAGGCGGAGATCGTCGAAATGGGCTCGGACGTGCGGCCGGCCTATCCGGATAATCTTCCGCGCCTGACGCAAAGTGGAAAGACGATCTATATCAATGGGCTCTACAGGCACGGTTTCCTGCTTGCCCCCGCGCTCGCGCGCCGCGCTGCCGAGGTTGTTCTCCGCGGCGCCTATTTTCCGGAGGTGATGGATGCAGATTCGGGTGAACGGGCGTCCGCGTGAGGTGGACTCCACCACTTTGGAGGCCCTGCTGCGCGAATTGGGCTACGAGGATCAGAAGGTCGGCACGGCGCTGAACCAGGAATTCGTGCGCGACAGGGACCGTGAAAAGACCATGCTTCATGAGGGCGACGCGGTGGAGATCGTCACGCCGCGGCAGGGCGGATGAGTGCAAAGCGTCCAATGAACGCCGCTGATACGCTCACCTTCTACGACGTTGCGCTACGATCGCGGCTGCTGCTGGGGACGGCGCGCTATCCCTCGCCCGCGATTCTCACCGAGGCCATCCGCGCCTCGGGCTGCGAGATCGTCACGGTTTCGTTGCGGCGGGAGGCAGGCGGCTCGCGCGCGGGCGAGAGCTTTTGGACCCTCGTTCGGGACCTCGGCGCGCGCGTGCTTCCCAATACGGCGGGCTGCCGCACGGCCAAGGAGGCGATTGCGACGGCGCAAATGGCCCGCGAGGTATTCGAGACCGATTGGATCAAGCTCGAAGTGATCGGCGAGGAAGATACGCTGCAGCCCGACGTTTTCGGCCTCGTGGAAGCGGCGAAGGCGCTCGTCGGGGATGGTTTCAAGGTTTTTCCCTATACGACCGACGATCTCGTGGTCGCCGAAAAGCTCCTCGACGCAGGCTGCAAGGTTTTGATGCCCTGGGCGGCGCCGATCGGTTCGGGGCGCGGCGTCAACAATACGTTCGCCTTGCGGGCTTTGCGGGCGCATTTCCCGGGTACGCCGCTCGTCGTCGACGCAGGGCTCGGCGCGCCCTCTCATGCCGCGACCGTGATGGAGATGGGCTATGACGCCGTGCTGCTGAATACGGCGGTCTCGCGGGCGGGCGATCCCGTCGCCATGGCGCGCGCTTTCGGCCTCGCTGTCGAGGCCGGGCGGCTCGCCTTTCTAGCCAAGCCGATGACGCCCCGCGACATGGCCGAGCCCTCGACGCCGGTGATCGGGCGGCCGTTCAAGGACATGCTCTGACAATCTTTTCTTTGCGCGGTCCATTAGAGCGCATCGGCCCGCGCGCCTTCCGGCGCGCAACATCGTCGCAAACAGCTTCGAAAAGATGATAAACCGCCGCCTATGCAGACAGTGAGCCTCGACCCATTTTATCTTATCGTCGATAACGCCGACTGGCTGGCGCGTCTGCTGCCGCTCGGCGTTCGACTCGTGCAATTGCGCGTGAAGGATCGCCTCGAGTCCGAGGTTCGCGATGAAATCCTCCGTGCGCGCGATCTCTGCCGCGCGGCGGGGGCGCAGCTCATCGTCAATGACTACTGGAAGCTCGCGATCGAGGCCGGCTGCGATTTCGTGCATCTGGGACAGGACGATCTCGACGACGCCGATCTCGACGCGCTGCGCCGCCATGAGGTGCGAATCGGCGTTTCTACTCATGACGACGTCGAGCTTGATCGCGCATTGTCGATTTCCCCCGACTATGTGGCGCTCGGGCCCGTATGGCCGACCTTGCTCAAGGAAATGAAATTTGCGCCGCAGGGGCTCGAAAAGCTTGGCGCGTGGAAAAAGCGCATGGGCGATATCCCGCTTGTCGCCATTGGCGGCCTTACGCCATCACGCGCCTGCCTCGCGCTGGCGGCGGGCGCCGACAGCGCCTGCGTCGTCACCGACGTTTTGCGCGCGCCCGACCCGGAATCGCGGACGGTCGAATGGGTTGCGACGACGGCGCCCTGGCGTGATTCCCCCGAGCTAACGCGCGCGTTTTCGCCCGATTTCGCCGGCGCGAAAGTTTTTCCCTCGCCCAACCACGGCCCCCGCGCGCGCGCGATCTCTGCGCTGGTGTTGCATTATACCGGCATGCCGACGGCGGAGAGCGCGCTCGAGCTTCTATGCTCGCCGATCCGGGAGGTCTCGGCGCATTATTTCGTCGAGGAAGACGGCCGCATCCTTCAGCTCGTGCCCGAGACGCGCCGCGCCTGGCACGCGGGCGCCAGCTATTGGGCGGGGGAAACCGACATGAATTCGGCTTCCATCGGCGTCGAGATCGTCCATCCCGGCCACATCGACCCGCATGACTTCCCTTCCGCCCAGATCGAGGCTGTCATCGCTCTGTCGCGGGATATATGCGCGCGTCACAAGATCGCGCCCGAGCGGGTGCTCGCCCATTCCGACATTGCGCCGCGCCGCAAGACGGACCCGGGCGAGTTTTTTCCCTGGGCGCGTCTCGCCGCCGTCGGCGTCGGCCGTTACGTCGAACCCTTGCCGCCCGACGACGGCCCGGCGCTGGAATGTGACTCCGCCGGCGAGGCGGTCGCGCGGCTGCAAAGGCAGCTCGCGGCCTTCGGCTATAAAGTCAATGAGACGGGCGTCTATGATGAAGATACGGCGTCGGCTGTCGTCGCGTTTCAACGGCATTGGCGGCCAGCGCGCGTGGATGGGCGCGCCGACGCCTCGACCATAAACATTTTGACGCGCCTTTTGGCCTGAAGGAGTTTTACGTGACGATTGGAAAACGCGCGATCGTCGTTACCGGCGCTTCGACGGGCATCGGTTTCGCCTGTGTGGAAATTCTTACACAAAAGGGTTTCTTCGTCTTCGGGTCCGTCCGCAAAAGTGTGGACGCCGAGCGCTTGCAAACCCAATTTGGCGATGATTTCGCGCCGCTTCTCTTCGATGTCACGGATGCGGACGCTGTTGCGCTGGCTGCGCAAGAGGTCGAGACCCGGCTCGGCGGCGCGACGCTCGCGGGGCTCGTCAATAATGCAGGCGTCGCGGTGCCCGGCCCGCTGCTGCATCTCTCCATCGCCGATCTACGCCATCAGCTCGAAACAAATCTCATCGGCCAACTGCAGGTAACGCAGGCGTTTGCGCCGCTGCTGGGCGCGCGCAAGCCGCAGGGCGGCGCGCCGGGACGCATTGTCAATATGAGCTCGGTGGCCGGCCGTTTCGCCTCGCCGTTTCTGGGTGCGTACAATGCGTCGAAATTCGCGCTCGAGGGCATGTCCGACGCGCTGCGGCGCGAGCTGATGATCTACGGGATCGATCTCATCGTGATCCAGCCCGGCGTGATCGCGACGCCGATTTGGGACAAGGCTGACAACAGCGATTTCAGCCATTTCGACGCGACCATCTACGGACCCGCGGCGCGGCGCGTGCAGAAATGGGCCGTCGAAGCCGGGCGCGCCGCGCCGGGGCCCGAGCTTGTGGCGAAAGCCGTGCTGAGGGCCCTGACTGCGCCGCGCCCACCGGCTCGTATTCCTGTCATCCCCAACGGGGCCCTCGGTCACACCTTGCCAAGCCTGCTGCCGGCGCGATTTGTAGATTGGCTCGTGGCGCGTCGTTTGGGCTTCATCGAGGCGCGCGATAAGCTCCGCGTCCATCATTCTGACGGAGATGGCAATGGCGAATGAAATGACTGTTCCGCACGGCGTCGTTTGCTGGAGCGAACTCGCCGTCCGCGACGTCGCGCGCGCGCAGAAATTTTACGCCGAGACGCTCGGCTGGCGCTTCGAGGCCATGGCTGCGCCGGACATGACCTATTGGATCGTCTTCTCCGGCGAGGCGCGGGTCGGCGGCATGTTCGAGATGAAGGGCGCGCAATTCGACGGCGTGCCGGAGCATTGGCTCACCTATATCGCTGTCGACGACATAGATGAGCGTTTGAAGAAGGCGGTCGAGGCCGGCGCAAAAATCTACAAGCAGCCCTTCGATATTCCAGACGTTGGCCGCATGGCGGTGCTGTCGGAGCCAGGGGGCGCAGTTGTCGCCTGGATGACGCTAGAGGGATAGACACGCCGCCGCGCCTCAAAGGCGCGTCGTCTCGTCGATCTCCCCTGGACGGAAATGCCTGGCGAATTCGCAGGCGACGCCGTCATCGAGAATACGAACCACTTTTGCCGGCGTATTCCCGACCGCGACCTCGGCGCCGATGGGAATCACGCGATCGGTTTCCAGCACGACATCCGAGTGCGAGAGGCTCTTGATGCGCACGATTTGCTCGTCGCCGCGGGCCAGCCGTAGAACGGTGAGATCCATGAATGGGATGAAGATGCGATCGTGACGCCGGCTTTCTTCATAGCCCGTTGAACGATCGGCGTACCATGCCAATTGGCGTGCCAGCCTCTCGCGTTTTTTCGGCATGAGATGAAAACACATGTCGAATCCGTTTTGCGTCGGTCCCAGGACAATGCCCGCGAAACGACCCAATTCATTGAGGCAAAGCGCGACCTTCTCGCCCGGCAGGGCCGCGACAGGCGCGAAAAGCCGCGCGGAATAAGGGGAGATCTCGCAGGTCTGACAAGGATATTCCTCGTTGGACTCCAGCAGTGTGTAGCGGCCTTCGAAATTGATTTGCAGTCGGGGCTGCGGCTCCGTCTCAAAATGAGAAGTTTTAGGCTGAAAATTAATGCCCATTGTTGCCTCGAAAAGTTAATGGTCGGGTGGAAGCGCGCTTCCACCGTCTAGTGGCTGCCACCTTAGCGCCGGCTCGTGCCATAAAAGTTAAGCTGGACCGTTGGCCGCGGCATAAACGGGGCGCTGTATGAAAGCAGTTTCCAAATTGTTTACAATTTTAACGGCGTCGGCTGGCTCGTGCTTTTTTCCTGAGGCCCCGCTGGCAAGTAAAGCGGCGGCGGCGCTCGATTTTTGCCAACCGACACCAGCGTAAAACCTGACAGCAGATTGGGCAGCTATTTTTATTTCAACTGGTTATTAACCAAGAAGGGGTTGCTAAGCTTAACGGAATGGACGTTCCGACCGTTTAATTTTATAGTTTAGTTCAAGGATTTCCGCGGGATTCATCGTGACGCCGATGCGGCTTTTGGTAACTGCGCTTATTTGTTGCAGTATTGTGTGTGGCGGGATGACGCCTGCGCGCGCTTTCGACTTTTTTGGCCTGCTCGGCGCGCCAGAAAACGCCGAGCCTACCGCAGACGCAATCGCTTACGAGGTGACTTTCAAGGGGCTCGACGACGACAAGCTCGAGCAGGCCCTCAAGGACGCATCGAACAGCTGGCGACTGCGCCTGGAGGCGCCTTCGGCGGGCGTCGGCTTGGCGCGTCGGGTCGTCGCCGACTATCCGCGCCTTGCCGAGGCGCTATGGGCGAGCGGCTATTTCAACGCGCGTGTGCATGCGAGCGTCGCCGGCGCGCCCATCTCGCCGGAAGGCGATGGGGCCGACGCGGCGGCGGCGGCCGCCGAGCGGCATCGCGGCGTGTCTCTCGTTCCTGTCGTCTTCGAGATCGATCCAGGCCCGCTCTTCAAGCTGCGCCACGTCGTCGTCTATGACGCGCGCACCAATGCGCCGATCGATCCGGCGCTTTTCCCGCGCAAGGCCCTCGATCAGAACCCCGACGATCCCGCCCGCGCCGCGGCTCTGCGCGCGCGCGAGGCCGAGTGGATCGATGATTTGCGCGGCAAATCCTATCCGATGGCCAAGGTCGTCTCTGCGCGGCCCGTGATCCTGCATGATCTGAACGTGATGGACGTCGCGGTCACGATTGACCCAGGACCGAAGGCAGGCGTCGGCGAGGTTAGTCTTTCCGGCGCGCCGGGCGTCGATCCGGAGGTTATCCGCTCCTTCATTTATCTGGAGGAGGGCGAGCCTTACAGCCCCAAAAAAATCGCCGACACGCGCAAATCCATCGCCCGCATCGAGGCGATCGGCGGCGTGAAGATCGAAGAAGGGGCTCATCTCGATAAGAATGGCAATTTGCCGCTTCTCATCGAGACGACCGAACGCAAGCGCCATGCGATCGGCGCTTCTGCGATGTTCTCCAATATCAACGGCCCGACGTTGCGCACCTATTGGGTCGACCGCAATCTCTTCGGCGGCGGCGAGCGCCTGCGTTTCGATCTCGACGGCGGCCTCGCCTATTACAATAATTCGTCCGCGTTCCTGTCCTTTCCGGAGCTCAAGGCGAGCAATCTGGTCGGCTCCGCGCGCGCGAGCTTCTTGAAGCCTGCGCTCTTCGGCACGCGCAACGATCTTCTGCTCGACGCCGCGGCGGTGCGCGAGCGCACCGTTTACTACTGGGCGTCCTATGGCAATTTCAACGGCGCGATCCGCCATCGTTTCAGCGACACGGCGTCGATCCAGGCCGGCATCGAAGTCGAGGGCGGGCAGTTCAACGACGTCTTCGGCCTGCACAATTACTCGCTGCTCGGGTTCCCGGTCTCGGGGACCTATGACAGCACCGACAATGCGCTCGCGCCGACGCGCGGCATACGCGCCACGGCCCGCGTCGCGCCTTATGTGAAGGCGCTTTCCAACGGCGTCAGCATGCTGGAGTCGAAGGGGCAGTTGTCGGCCTATCACGCGCTCGACGAAGACGCCTGGTATGTTCTCGCAGGGAGAGTCGCCGCCGGCTCTATCGTCGGGTCGTCGATTGAACACGTCCCGGCAAACCGACGTTTTTTTGCAGGCGGCGGTGGTTCCGTGCGCGGCTATCGCTATCGCTCGATCACCCCCGACAATGGCTTCGGCTTTCCGACCGGCGGACTGAGCCTTTTCGAAGCCTCCGCCGAAGCGCGCCTGAAAGTGACGCAGGAAATCGGCATCGTCCCCTTCCTCGACGCCGGCGCCGCCTATTCGTCGTCCGTGCCGAATTTCAGTTCGACGATGCGCTTCGCGGCAGGCGTGGGTCTTCGCTACTATACTGGCATTGGTCCGATTCGTTTCGATGTCGCGACGCCTCTCAACCCGAGGCCGCAGGACAGCCGGCTCGCCATCTTCCTCGGCATCGGAGAGAGCTTCTGATATGCGCAAGCCTTCTCGCGGCCTTGTGATCGTCGGCGGTATCGCGGCCTTCGTAATTCTCGCCGCCGGCGCCAGCGTCTATTCCATCAATAGCGCCTCGGGCGGGCGTTCGCTGGCGCGCGTCATCTCCGAGGCTGCGTCTACGCCCGATATGAAGGTCGAGATTGGCGCGATCGACGGCGTTCTGTCCCCGACGCCCGCCGTGCGCGATATCGTGGTCTCAGACCGGGACGGTCCATGGCTGAGGATCGACCGCGTCGCCGCCAAATGGTCGCCACTCGCGGCTCTGGGCATGAAGCTCGATATCGATCGCATAGACGTCGGCGAGATCGACGTGTTGCGCGCGCCGGTTGCCGAAAAGAAAAAGGCCGAACAGAAAAACGGCAACGGATCTTTCCCTCCGAAACTGCCCATCGGCGTCCGGGTGGGAGAGCTGGCTTTGGCGAAGCTCATTCTCGCCGAGCCCGTGTTGGATGCGGCGGCCACGCTCTCTGTCCACGCCGGGGCCGAACTTACCGGGGCGGCGGCGGGTATATGGGTCAATGTCCTACGGCTCGACGCGCCAGGGTCGGCTGGCGTCGACGCGGTTTATGCAGGCGACAAGCTGCGCGTCAAATTCGCCGCCTCGGAGCCCGGCGACGGCCTCATCGCGCGCCGCGCAAAAATCCCCGGCCTCCCGCCGGTCGAAGCCTCCGTCGCGGGGGAAGGCCCGCTCGACGCCTTCGCAGCCAAGATTTCGGCAAAGGCGGGCAAGGCGGGCGTCGATGGCGAGGTCCACGTTACCCGTGAAGGCGCGGCACGGCGTTTCGACCTCGCTCTTGCGGGGCGGCTGGCCGATCTCTTGCCGCAAGACCTTGCGGCGATTTTTGCCGACGTCACGAAGGTCGAGGCGACGTCTCATCTTGCCGATAACGGTGCCAAGACCCTCGACCGCTTTGCGCTCGCCGCTTCGGCTTTCAAGGTTGATGGCGCCGGCCGTATGAGCGCCGATGGCAAAGCGGTCGGCAAGGTCAATCTTTCCGTCGCCGCCCTCGACCCGTTCTCGCGAATTGCCGGACGCCAGTTACATGGCGTTCTCGATCTCTCCGCCGATATCGCCGGGGCGCCGCTCGATGGCGTCTTGGAGGCGTCGCTGGACGGCGCCGTGACGTCGCTCGGCTCCGGCGTTGCGGCTGTTGACGGGCTTGCGGGCGGACGTGTGCGCCTGACGGGAAAGGTCGCAACGCTTCCCGGCGGCGGATTTGCTTTCGATCGGCTGGCGCTCGCGGGAGAACATCTCTCCGCGCTTGTCGATGGCAAGGCGAGCAAGGAAAAAGCCGCGATCGAGGCCAAGCTCGACTTGCCGGAGCTACGCTACGCGGGCTTGCCGCTCTCCGGTCGAGCCAATGTTGCGGCCTCTGTGACGGGAAGTCTGGAGAAGCCCGACGCGACGCTTTTGGCGACGCTCGAAGACGCTACCGCGAATGGGCGCCCGATCCCGCAGCTCGCGCTGCAGGGCGAGGCCCATGATCTGCTCGGCCGTCTCGCCGCTGCTGCGAAGCTCGACGGCGTTGTCGATCGCAAACCGGCGCGCGGGCGTTTCTCTCTTGCCCGGACGGACGCCGGCTGGACGCTCGACGACGTTGATCTCGCCATTGGCGGCGCGACGGCGAAGGGCGCGCTCGCGATCGACGGCGCTGGTCTCGCAAACGGGCGTCTGCGCCTCGCCGCGCCCAACCTCGACGATCTCTCGGCGCTCGCGCTGCAAAAGCTCGGCGGACGTCTCGAGGCAGATATTTCGCTAGACGCTCCGAATGGCGAGCAGAGCGTTTCGATCGATGCAGAGGGCGCCGGCATAGAGGCGGCAGGAGCGGCGGTCGGCAGGTTCGCGGCGACGTTGTCGGCCCGTGATCTCCTGCGTAAGCCCGCTCTGGAGGGCGAGGTCTCCGTTGACAACGCTCGCTTTGGCAAGGAGGCGATCGGCAAGGCGCGCCTGCTCGCGCGCCCCGCCGGCGACGGGGCGGCGATGCTCGATCTGACGCTCGACGCCCGCGGTTTCAATGTCGCCAGCAGGGCGACCCTCACGCCGGGCGAAACGACTCGGCTCGACATCGCGCAATTCTCCGCGCAACGCGCCGGCAAGAAAATCGCGCTGGCGCAGCCGGCCGCGGTCACTTTGCAGCATGGCGCGGTGGCGCTCAGAGGCCTGGCTCTTTCACTCGGCTCCGGTCGTCTCGATATTGACGGCGTCGCCGGGGAGAGCCTCGACATCGCCGCCAAGGCGCGCGCCGTGCCGCTCTCCATCGCTTCGATGATCGATCCGACCATCGGCCTCGACGGTCTGCTCGACGCCGAGGCGCGCATTACCGGGACAAAAGCCGCGCCGGCGGGCGAGTGGCGCGTGAAGCTGGCCAAGATCAGCGCGCCCCAGTTGCGCGCCAACGGACTGCCGGCCGTCGACGTCGCCGCCAATGGCCGCCTCGCCAATAAGCGCACGACCGTCGACGCCGATGTTGCGGTCGGCCCATCGAGCAAGCTGAAGATTACGGGCTCGGCGCCGCTGGGCGAAGGCGCGCTCGACCTCGCGGTCAAGGGCGCGCTCGACGCGGCGCTTGCCAATACGATGCTCGCGGCGAACGGCCAGACGGCCGCCGGCAAGGCCAATGTCGATTTGCGCCTGACGGGCCCGGCGGCGAGCCCGATCATCGGCGGGTCGGTCGTTATCGCCGACGCCGCCTTCAACGATCCGCTCAACGGCGTGAGCCTCGCGAAGATCAGCGGCAGGATCGAAGGGCGCGGCCGCGATCTCACCATCGACGGCCTCACCGCGCAGACGAAAAATGGCGGGCGGATCGCCGTCGCCGGCAAAGTGACCGTTGCGCCCGACGCTGGCATGCCCGGCTCCATCCGCATCGGCGCCAATAATGCGCAGCTCGCCGCGACCGACATCGTTTCCTCGACCGGCGATCTCGATCTCACGATCAGCGGCGCGCTGGCGCGCAACCCTAAAATTTCAGGCAAGGTCAATCTCGACTCGATGGACGTCAGCATTCCTGACCGCCTGCCGGCCAATCTGAAGCCGCTTCCGGGCTCGACTCACATCGACGCCAAAGGTTTCGCGGCTCAAATGCTGGCGCTCGAGAAGAAGCAGCAGGAAAAGGCGTCGCGCAAATCGGGATTCGACGCGGCGCTCGATCTCGCGCTTTCGGCTCCCAACAAGATTTTCGTGCGCGGGCGCGGCATCGACGCCGAGTTCGGCGGGGATTTGAAAATCTCGGGCACGATCCAGAAGCCCAATGCGCAGGGCGGCTTCGAGTTGCGGCGCGGCAAGATGCAGCTCCTCACGCAGCGCATCGATCTCACGCGCGGCAAGCTCACTTTCGCTGGCGGGCTGACGCCGGCGCTCGACTTCGAGGCGGAAACCACGGCATCCGACATCACGGCGAAGATCGATGTCACCGGGCCGGCGGCGTCGCCCTCCTTCGCTTTCTCATCGACGCCGGAGCTCCCGCAGGACGAAGTGCTCTCGCGCCTGCTTTTCGCCAAGGCCTCCGGTTCGCTCACGCCCTTTCAGGCGGTGCAGCTCGCCGCGGCGCTCGCGCAACTTTCCGGCGCCGGCGCGGGCGTCGACGCTTTCGAGAAAATGCGCAAGGCGCTCGGCGTGGATTCGCTCGACCTCGACGCGGGCGGGGGCAAGGGACCCACGGTCGGCGCGTCGCGCTATATCGCCAATGGCGTGAGCGTCGGCGTGAAGACGGGCGCGAACCCGCAGCAGACGTCGGTCAATGTGGGCGTCGACGTGACGCGCGGCCTGCGCTTGCAGAGCGAGACGGGCATGAGCGGCGCCACATCGCTCGGCGTCGGCATAGAGCACGAATATTGAGAAGAGGCGCGCCGCCGCGCCTCATTCCTTCCCGCAGAGCTTTGTCGAGAGATCCAGGTAGTAAGGCGGGACCTTGGACCACGTCGAGCCCGCCGGATATCCGCTGCGACGGGCTCCCGTCGCCATATGCCCCACGAACCAGCTTCCGCCCTCCGAGCGATAGGCGGGTTTTTCGCAGTCGATCATGACGCGCTCTACTTCGGACAGTCCCTTTTCGGAGAGTTTGAAAGCCGCCGCCTCGGGAGACTGCGGATCATAATCGGTGAGGGCGCGCGCGAAGATGGCGCCGTCCGGCGTTCTCTTGCGCGACGCAGGGTCGAGATAGATCTTGGAAAAGCCGTCCTGTGAGACGAGCAGCCATTCGGCCGAAGCAACCGGCGCATGCAGCAGGCAAGCAAGAAGGACGGGCAAAGCGATCTTTCTCATGGCCAATTCCGTAACGGGCTACCGTCGCTGTTTCCGACTCATATCTCGTCACGTCGAAAAGCCGCGACGCCGCAAGGCGCCAGCATTACATCGCCAAGCAGAAGCCGCGCCTCGCCAACGAGCGACGATACATCCACCGACTCCGGGCCGTAGTTGAAAATATAGCGCAAGCCGCCATTATCCCGAACCCGTATGTCCTGCGGCAATCTCAGCGCGTCGATCCCAGCTTCGGCGAGGAGGCGAGAGACGATAGCGTCGGCAAGCGTTTCATCCGGCCATCCCGCGAGGTAGTAACGTTTGCCGCATTGCGCGAGGGCGCATTCGCCGTCGCGCGAGGCGATGGCGACCGCGGCCTCCCCGCCCAGCGCCAGAAACTCCCGCCAGCGCTCGAAATAACCCGGATTTCCGTCGTTCATCGGAATAATAGCCCCTGGTCGTAGGCTCTCGACGCGCCGCACCTGCAAGTCGATTAAGCTCTGGAGAGCGCCGGGCGGTAAAGCAACGGGAATGGTAAAATGCTCGGTTTTGGAGCCCGCGCGCGGCCCGGCGAGGAGCACGGCCGAGCTATTCGCTAGTCCGTCGACCAATGACTCGCAGGCCGTGAAGAGCCCCGGCAGCAGAATAAGCTTGCGGTCGGCGACGGTCTCCCCCGTTGGCGGGCCGATGTCGATCGACAGCCCGGCGCGCCGCAGAGCGCGATAGAAGCGCATGATAAGTTCCCAATAGGAGAAATCCTGCCCCTGCGGCTGAATTTTCCAGGCCCATGCGCTTTCGTAATCGAAGATGAGCGCGACCTCCGCGCGTCGCGTCTCGACATGAGCCGAGAGCGCCGCCAGCTCTTGCGCGACGCGCGCAGCATCGTGAAAGGCTTCGTTGGGTTTCGAATTCGGCAAAAGCAGCGCCTCATGCATCTGCTCCTGCGCGAAAGGCGCCTGCCGCCAGCGGAAGTAGCAAACGGTTTCGGCGCCGGCGGCGAAGGCCTCATGCGCCCAGAGGCGAACCGCGCCTTTCGCGGGGGCCGGATTCCACGGCGCCCAGTTTACGGGACCCGGTTGTTGCTCCATCACCCACCAGCGCCCGCGCCCGCAGCCTCGATAGAGGTCGTGGTGGAAGGCCTGAAAATCGGGGTCGCCGACGCGCATATAGCGCGACTTGAAAGCCTCGCTATTGGGGCTGCGTTCGAGAAAGCCGAGCGGGTAGCTGTCCCAGGCGGCGGCGTCGAGGTCGCGAGAGAGCGCAAAATGATCAAAGGCTGTGAAGGCGCCCATGAAATTGTGCAGGATCGGGCGGCCGGGCGAATGACCGCGGATGATCTCCGCCTGGCGTTTGTTGAAGGCGACGACCTGATCCGATGAGAAGCGCTGGAAATCGAGAAGATGAGAGGGGTTGGCTTCCGTCACCGTGAGATTGGGGAGCTCGATTTCCTCGAAGGACATGAACTCCATTGACCAGAAGACATTGCCCCAGGCCTCGTTGAGCGCCTCGATCGTCTCA